>DATFMO010000633.1:0-10684 GCA_035266925.1 Sunxiuqinia sp.
CATTTTCATTACCTCCGAAATAAGCCATCATGTTATTGCCGGTGTTATCAACATCTGAATAAATGTAGCCTTCCAAAGTAATTGCTGAGTAAGTATTGATTGCTATATCAGCAGCAGGCAGCTCAATGTAATCTCCATTAGCCGCAGCTGTGTACGCACCATCTGCAATTGCTCCACTTCCCATCAGGGTTCCATCTGCATTTCCGACTACATCGGCAGCTGTTCCATCATCAAAAGTGTAGGAATGTGTTAGGGTAACATCTTCCTGTTGGCTAATATTTACAGTATAAGTCTGTTGAGTTTTACCGTCTTCCGCTGTCACTACGACAGTGGCGATTCCGCTTCCTGACGAAACATCAACTGCACCTGTTCCTGTAACAGTAGCATTAGCATCTGTTGCATTAGCATCAATGTTGACCGAGCTTGTTCCTTTAGGAACAGTTACGTAGTAAGTCACTTTTGACGCATCAAATGCCGGACTCAATTCTCCGGTGTCTACGGTCAACGAAGCCAGTGAAGCATCACGGGAAGCTGATCCCAATAATTGCGTTGCACGTTGTGCAATCGTAGCTGCATCCATTTCACCTTGATAAATACTCATTTCATCAAGAGAACCTTTCCATAATGGATCGTCTAAATATACGTTCCTGCCAATGTAGGCCGCAGCGTCGCTAATGTTAGACAATGCATTATCTCCGGAAAAATCAGCTGTTCCAACCAAGGAACCATCAAGATACATTTTCAATTTATTGGCATTCGCGATAACGACCAGATAATGGTAAATTGCATCAGTAATCTCCTTGGTATCATTAATTCCCGTTTCTGTGCTCCATGGATTTCCATAATTTAAGCATGACACAGCCAATCTTGAAGCATGATTATTGTTGGTTGGTTGATAAAATAAATAATCAACTCCCATATTCCATCCTGGGTCTGTGTTGGTTCTCCCAAAACAAAACAGGCTCGTGTTATTCGGTTCACCAGCCAAACCTGCAGCCTGTTTAAAAATAGTTTCGACAGTCACACTGCCATAGGAAGAAATATTGATTTCTCCGGCTGGCAAACTTACATACCCCGTTCCTGAAAGAGTTAAAGCACCATCTGCAACAGCTGCATCACCCTGCAAAACGCCATCGGCGTTTCCAACCATATCGTCAGCAGTTCCATCGTCAAAGGTGTAGGAGTGTGTCATTTGTATTTCAGGCTGCTCATTAAACTCAATGGTGTATGTTTGCGTTGCTGTACCATCAGCCGAAGCAACTGTAATTGTTGCAACCGCATTTCCCGAGGAAACATCAATAGCTCCATCTCCTGAAACATCAGCATCAGGATTTGTTGCCATAGCCTCCACATTAACAGTATCTGTTCCCTGAGGATAGTATGCACTGTAAGAAGTCACAAATGGACTAAACCCAGGTACCAGCGACCCTTTATCCATATTAATACCTGCAAGCGTTGCAACTGATTTGTTTGTTGCTCCATCAGCCGGTTCAAGTCTCCAAACACAAAGGTTATTTTGTGGTTTGTCAAAGTAGACTCCTGAAATTCCAGGATTAGAACTATTTGTTCCAACATACCGATCTGGACGAGTTGCCGATTGAAGATAAATCGTACCGTCGACATTATGCTTGATGATAAATCGATAGTCATTATTCAGCGTTGTTGGATTAGCAACAAAACCCATATTCCAACTACCAATTACATGAAGATAACGAGTACCATCAGAACTTATTAAATAATATTGTCCTTCTTTATTGGTTTCAACCAGGTTGAAAACCTGTGATTGATCACCGTCGTCGTAGTTGTACAATTTCGCAGACTGATCGTTTGAATCTTCGCCAAGAACAAGATTGCTTGCATTTTGAACGATGCGATAGATTGGCTGAGCTACTTTTCCAACAATTTTCCGGTTTCCATCTAAGTCTGTTGTTGTTGGCGCGAGCACCATTGCCGTTGAATTGTCAATCGTAAAACTAGTACAGGCAGCGTCTACAACATTGTCGATAGTGGCTGAATCAGCAACATCAAAGGCAACCCAGAAATAGTTTGCACCAGAGCCTAATTGTTGTTCACCAGTAATCGTAAATGATGCGTCAGTCAATGCGAGTTTACCAAACTTCAGGTTAGTATTGAAGTGATCGTCTGGAGTATAGTAAACAGAAACACTGTCCACATCAGCGATGTCAGTGGTACCATCTACATTTAAGTCTAGCGATTTCAAAACATATGGCGACTTGCTGTTGCTGGTGTTGATGATCAATTTGGCAACGGGTTCAGCCATTGCTCCCACTCCAACACTGTCTGTTGAAGCTTGAACACAAGCAGAACTATCGTAAGTCATCGTATCAAATAAATCCGAAACAACATAGGTACCGCCATGTATTTCTCCATTTAAAGCCAGTTGGTGCCCGGCAGTTATTTTTGTTCCATCAGTTGCGTACTGGCTGTGATGATTATCAAAGTTCCAGTAACCAATCAGTCCGGCTTCATTACCATTCAAGCGTTTATATTCGTTATCCTTGATTTCCTGAGCCGTACGAGCCACATTCCAAACCCGAAATTCGTCAAATTCCCCCTTCAGGGTTCTACCTCTTTGGGCCGGATTCGTAAAATCAACATTGTCCCATCCTAAATAGAGCTCATCGAAGAAATGATTCACCGCGTAAGATGTACCGGACTCTGTGAATGGAACACCATTGATATAAAATGTTTTGCTGGTGCTTGTTATAACCAAAGCCAAGTGGTTCCATTGACCAGGAATTGGCGCAGCCGTCGGAAGCTCTGCCTGGCCGTCCCAAACAGCTTGAACTTTTGAAATATCCGTGTTATAGTCATATTGAAATCCATAGCCGGTGTGGTTTGAACCAGCATTACGGCTATACCAAACAGTTGCTCGATTTGCGCCACTCTCTGCTGCATCAGGCTTCACCCATAATTCGATGGTCATCGGCAAATGATCAACGTTCAATGCTGGAATTGTGACATTGCTATATCTGCCATCAGGCCCACCAGGCAAACTCATGGCATAATTAACATCTGAAACGGTAAATGAAACCGTAATCGTTCTTGTCGTAGTACCGTCTTCTCCTGTAACTACAACGGTGGCGGTTGCACTTCCTGATGAAACATCAATATCTCCACCACCTGTAACGGTAGCTCCGGAATCATGGGTCTCCGCATGCAATTTTACCATTTGTATACCTCCCGGCAAAACAACACTATAATTATCTACTGCGTCATCATACAGTGGATCCAGAAATCCTTTATCACAGGACAAATCATCCAATCGAACGTCATCCAACAGGTTTTCAAGCTGAAGCTTGAGGTTGTAGGTTTTAGTAGCTGTTCCATCCTTCGATGTAACTACAACATGAATTGTATCCGTAGATGATACAGCGTATGAACCCGTTCCTACAACAGAAGCATTGGGATCCAAAGCGCCTGCATTAACCGTTACGGACTTATTTTCTTCATGATAAATCAGGTGATAATCAGTCACATCAGGATCAAAGGCAGGTGATAATGTTCCTACATTTGAGGACAGGGATTTCAAACTTGCATCACCGGAAATATCGTATAATTCATAATTATCAATAAAACAGGTGTCAGTAACAGCTGGAGAAACAAGCCCTCTGTCGCCAGAACACCCATTGAAGTATATACCTTTTTCGACAACCGTTGATCCTGTAGTAAATACTTTGTCAAACTGCTCCCATCCATTTGTTCCGTTGATATCAAAGTAAATACTTTTTGTACCATCGTACCCTTCAACCTGAATTTGGAATACAGTACCAGGCGTTGCCTGTGAATTAATCATTGCACGAAGCCTGTAACTTGTATTGGGTTTTAACGCGTTACCGTTGGTTGCATTCAATGATCTGTCAATTGAACCACCATCTGGCCAGCAGGATCCACGAATAAAAGCAGCACCGATTCCGCAATATGCACCATCAACAGTAATACCGGTCGGTCCCCAGCCACCATATCCACCATCAGCTAGCGTACCCGAACTAAATGTCGGATCCTCAATCATATTTCCTGACGAATAATATGGAACAAAACATTCTTCCTTAAATACAATAGTATAGGTTATTTTGGTCGTACCATCCTCAGCAGTAACTAAAATATCGGTTGATCCAATCCCATTAGTGAGCGTAACCGTCCCTGTTCCTGACTCAATCGTAGCATTCGCATTTGATTTTGTTGCATTCACGTCAATGCTTGAGGTGCCATTGGGCACATCAACGAGATAAGAGGTTGTACCTGAATCAAAATCGGGAACAAGGCTTCCTGCAGATAATGTAATGCCTGATAATGTGGCATCGGTGGAAACACTTGATATTTTGACTGTATATGTTCGGGTATTTCCACTCTCTGCTGTAACAAGAATATTTGCGGTTCCCGGTGCAGAGACTACTCCATCTCCTGTAACGGTTGCATTTGAACTACTAGCAGTCGCTGTCAGTGTCACATCTGTTACACTCGGATCAACAATAATCTCGTATGAAGTTGTCCCTGATGCAAACGCTGGGCTTAGAGATCCCGTTGATGTTGTTAAATTAGATAGGCTTGCATCATTGTCTACTTTATAAATTTCGTAATTGTCAATATATGCATAGGTGCAATTGGAACTAAAATCACATTTATTAAACGTAATGAAGTTATTCGAAGGACTTGCGCCTGTTGTAAAGAAGGTATCAATCTGGGCCCAAACGCCATTAGTATTGATCCCATATCCAAAATTGGGATTTGCTCCGGAAGCTAAAAAACCGATTGAACCACTAACAGTCTTTACCATTGCTCGAACGCGGTAAGTCGTATTTGGATCATAATTAAATCCACTAATGTCGAGAGCTGCATCGCAACCTGTACTTCCAACTCCAAGTTTCATGGATGAAGTGCCGCAATATACCTCGGTAGGATCTGTCGTAGCTGAAACAGATCCCCATCCGCCGAAAGCACTTCGATCATTACATAAAGGATCAGGAACCAAATTGGCTCTGTCAGCAAATTCCGGAGTATAACAATCAGGAACAAAGGTAATGGTATAATCGTTTGTAGTTATTCCATTTTGAGCAGTTACAGTAATCGTTGCAACGGTTTCTCCGCCAGAAACGTCAATAGCTCCGCCTCCGGTATACGATGCACTGGGATCATGTAAAACGGGGGTTACATTAATGGTGGTTACTCCCGAAGGAATAACTACCGTGTAATTAGTGGTTGCCCAGTCAAATGCTGGAATTAAAGAGCCCGCATCGAGAGTGATGTCAGACAAAGTAGCATCAGTAGTTACTACGGGATCATAAAGAATTTGCAAACCATCAAAAAAAACTTTTGCATTGCTACCTGATCCGGAGCCGGGGGATTGAACTCCAACTTGAATTTTTCCCGTAGCTTCTCTGGTTAGTGAAAAAACGATCTGATCTGAAGTCCAGGCACCACTCGTAAAACTTGTAAGTGAAGACATAGCAGAGCTACCCGTGTCAGGTATCCAACCGAACAAACTGGATCCGAGTGTTGCAGTATTCGCATTGTAATACTTATAATTTATGGTGTACGTACCGGCAGGCAAGGTAACATCCTGGGTATAAACAGTTTTACCTCCCCATGATTGACTAAAGCCAAAAGAGCCTTCCCCGCTACCGTTTTCGCTGTTTGGACCTGTTGCAGGCACTGCGGCACCATTTAATGTTGCGCTGGTCCCATATTCAAATGTCGCTGCAGCATTGAACCCTGCGGTTTGAACACCTGTCCATCCCACGACATCAAGAACTGTAGAACCATCGCCTGCCGTGGCCAAATTCCCCCCATCAGTAACCAGATAGTTACAGGAAGTGTTAAAATTTGCATTCGTCAGATAGGTATTTGTCACATCAGTTTGTGCAAACACGTTTGCTGACATACCAACAAGGCTTATTAAAAGCCATGTCAATACATACTTAATAGTAGAAGATTTTTTCATAAGCAATAATTGTAGTTAATGATAATTAAATTAGTCTTTATATATTTTTGATCTATTAGATGGTTGCCTTAATCTCAAAGATTTGTCATCAAAAAAAGTAGATGAAATCCTCCGGAAACATTAGTAAAGGAATGATGAACCTTGCCAGTTAACCGTAAGGATTGTCAATTATTCAAATAATAATATCAATTTCTTGACACCGCCCTGTGATACGATGAATTCAACAAATTGTAGAGACAATCCCCGGATAAAACCTGCAGTAACGTTTTTCTCAAATTCGTTTAAAAATATTCCAGATCATTCAGTTGTCAACTTGTTATGTGAAAAGGCAATGGGTGTATTTGTTTGTAGTTGTTTCGGGCAAACTTTAGATTGATTTGCCGATCCTCTAAAAGCTGTGATTGAGGGAAAATTTGAAGGTTGATTTTTCGTTTCATAGAAGTTCAAATTTAGTTTTCGATTGTTCGCCAGATTTGACTACAATGTATTGAGATTAATAATGCTCATAGGTTCACAGATTCATCATTCACCCATTACAATATCAGCAAGCAGCTAATTTTATAACACATACATGAAAACAAGACAATGAGGAGACATGGTGGAAAACAACCGCCAAATACCGGCCAACGAACATTCTCCCTAAACAACTGACATACAAATAAATGAAAATAAGAAAATAGACAAACGAATTGTGGACCTCAATCAAGAAAATCATTATTTAACCAGTTCAATTGAACCGCAAAAAAGGAAATTACCCAAGAAAATCGGCCGTAATGAAAGTTCGTAGTCGAGTATTTCCAGCCCGGTTTTTCTTTTCAAATACATGTTCAGGCTGGAACGGTGAAACTGAATAACATCAAAACAAGATTTAGTCGTCGCCCGGTGATTCCCCTTTTAACTTATGGAGGTATTCACTTGGATTCATCCCAAATTCATCTTTGAAGCATTTTCTGAAATAACTACTACTATTAATGCCAATTTTATACATGATCTCTGAAATGGTATATTGATTGGTAATCAATAGTTGTTCGGCTACTCTTATCCGAACTTTCCGGATATATTCGTTGGCTGTCAAATCAGTCAATGCCTTGATTTTCCGATATAAGGTTGAGTGACTCATATTTAATTCGGAGGCGATCTGGGAGATATTCAAGTTCTCGTCTTCAATGTTCGTTTCAACAACCTCATTTAATTTTTCAAGAAACTCTTTGTCCAATTGACTGATTGACTCATTGAATAATTCCTGCTTATCCTTAAATTTCGAAGAATAGGAAGAAGATAATTTTTTTCGTGCATCAAGGATATTGCGTACCCGGCTTTTCAATAAATTCCCGCTAAAAGGTTTTGTCAGATAGGAATCGGCTCCGGCATCATAGCCCTCACTTTTATCCTGTAAGGTATCTTTTGCGGTTAGCAGCACAATCGGAATATGACTGGTACGGACGTCCTCTTTCATGGTTCTGCACATTTTTACACCGTCCATCACCGGCATCATGATGTCGCTGATCACCAGGTCAGGAACTTTCTCACAAGCTTTTTCATAACCAACCTTACCATTTTCTGCAGTAATCACCTGGTAAGTATCCATCAAACTATCGGTGATGTAATCCACAATTTCCTGGTTATCATCAACCACCAGAACAACGCCTTTTGAATCCTGACCTACCTCATCTTTGTCTTCTTCCTCTCCCGGGTGAATATGGACTTCTTCCGGGTAACTGTTATTGGTCAAAAACTTAATGGTAAACGTTGTTCCTTTATTCACTTGACTATCAACATGTATTTCAGCCTGATGCAATTCAACCATGTTTTTAACCAAAGCAAGCCCAATTCCGGTACCAGATACCGGATGTGCCGTGTTTTTGGCCTGGTAATAGCGATCGAAGATGCGCGGGAGATCTTCTTCAGAAATACCAAACCCGGTATCGGAAACAATCACTTCCGTATAATCCAGGTTATTCTCCACATAATTTTTCAACTTCAGTTTGACTTCCCCTGACTGGGTATATTTCAATGCATTGGAGAGCAAGTTATCCAGAATGATTGTAACCACCTCAGGATCAAAGAACATCTCAATTTTTGCATCGGGAGCCGAAATCTTGAAATCGATTTTATTATTCTGATTTAAATCGGCATACTTCAATCCAATATCGTACACATATTTCACGAAATCCTCCTTCATCACCCGAAGTTTCCGGTTTTTATTGGTTGATTTCCTGAATTCCAGAATTTGATTGATCAAATGCAGTAACCGATTGGCCACCCGATGAATTGAAACCAATTTCTGGTTTTTCTCAGGAGCAATAGAGGCATCGGCAATCAGATCTTCCAATGGCCCCAATATTAGTGTCATTGGGGTTCTCAGTTCATGCGTAATATTGGTAAAAAACTTGATCTTTTCTTCATTCAATTCTTGCTCCTGATGATGGCTCAATTTTTCAAGCTCCAGGGAATTTTCAATCCTCAATTTATATTTATAGAGCCTGATAACAATGTAACTAACAAGAACGACGATAACTAGGTAAGCTATTTTTGCCCATATCGATAACCACCAGGGCGGATTAATCCGGATATGAAGAGAGGTCACATCATCTGACCATTCTGTATTATGCAGCCGTCGTTTTAAATTAAAGGTGTAATCACCCGGTTTTAAATTTCGAAAGGTGACTTGCTTATCTTTATTGATCAAGCTCCATCCATCATCGAGGCCTTTCATTTGAAAAGCAAATTCAACTTTGTGGGAAATCGAATAGTCCAGCACATTAAAATTGATCTGGAAAGAATTTTGATCGTGGTTAAACGTATTTGAATTTGAAAACGGAATATCTGAAAACTCATTCAGATTATTTTCCTTTGTTTGGGCCAGTGACAAATTGGTGAACACCGGTTTGGGGATCGAACTTTTAGGTTGTTCCAAAACCTGGTCAAACCAGGTAATTCCATTTTGAGACCCCATATAAATCTTACCATCATTTGTTTTTGTAACGGAGCCATTCAGGTAATCACCCATCGCAATATTATCATTGACATTAAAATTGCTAATATGCATGGTATTCAAGTCAATGTGACTGATACCATTGGTACTACTCACCCAAAATTCGTCATCCCCTTTTCCTTCAATAATTGAACGAATAAAAGATTCTGCCAGTCCCGAACTTTTACTATCGCTAATTTTACCAATACGGGTGACGGCATCATTGGTGTAATTTTTAAATAGGAACAGGTCATTCTGACTACCAACCCACATTCTGTCTTTAGAGTCTTTATAAATTTCGCTGATAGAGTAAAACTTATAGTTCCTGCTATAATCATACAACAAGTTGAAATTTTTATCATAAACGCCGAGGCTACCTCCAAGTGCTCCAACCCAGATATTTCCATTTCCGTCTTCAGCAACCGCCCGTACATTATCATCCATCAAGCCAGAGTTATTCGTGGTATAAACGGTTGATTTCTTAGTTTTTAAATTATAGACAAACAAGCCTATATCGGTTGTGATCCAGAGATTTTCTGACGAATCTTCAAAGAAGGTGTAAATGGGAATGTTTTTCAAATTATCGAAAACTGACAAGAGCCGATAACGCTTTGTACGATGATTATATTGATAAATTCTTCCATCATCACACCCAATCCAAATGTTGTCATCCCGATCTTTATAAACTGTCAGTACGCTTGTCGCTTTCTTATTGTTTTCAAAAATATCAATGGCTTTAACTTTCTGCCCATCCTTGTAAATACAAACACCTCCAAACCCATTGGCAACCCAAACATTGTTTTGGTCATCAACACACATTCCGAGTACCGCCTCGGTATTCAAGCTATTGGTATTCCCAATCAATGGCAAATAACTGATTTTTCGAAAGAAAGGCGGGTTTTTCGGGATAAAGTTGACACCGGCGCCATAGCCACCAATCCAAATATTCCCAAAAGAGTCTTGCAAAATACTTTGAGCTGAAACGCTTGACAAACCATCGTTTGTTACACCTTCATTAATATGCTGAAAATGTACATGTTGCGGATTAACTGGCTCGGTCAATTCATTCATTTTAACGATATTCACTCCGCCACCTTCCGTGCCTATCCACAACATAGAATCTTTCGCTTCAATGATACTTTCAATAAAATTGTAGGAGAGTGAATTTGGATTTTTCGAATCTTGTTTAAAATTGATCATGTGGTGGGTTTCCGGATCAAACAAAGCCAATCCATTCCGGGTGCCAATCCAAACATGATTCTTAGAGTCTTTAAAAATACTGGTCACTGTATTATCAGGCAATGAGTTTGGATCACCTGGATCGTGTTGGAAATTGATTGCGGTGTGCGTTTTAATATTGATGATACTGAAACCACTGGTTACATGCCCTACATATATTTCGTTATCAGAATACGGTATAACGCACCAATTATAGTTGGACACCAATCCCGTAATATTCGATTGATTGAAATGGGTAAACTGGCCGGTCTTTTTATCGAAATAATCAATCCCGTTCATGTACGTCGCCAGCCACAAATTCCCATTGTCAGCTCCGGCAATATAAGTAACCCCATTGGCAGCAAGACTATTTTTTTGTTGTCCACTAAAGTCATGCTCATAATGCGTGAATACCTGTGTCTTATAATTATATGAGTCAATTCCATTTTTCTCCGATGCTATCCACACAAGATCATCCGTTTGATCCGCATAAACACGGTTTAAAACATTACTGCAAATGGAGTTTTTAT
>DATFMO010000634.1:0-9864 GCA_035266925.1 Sunxiuqinia sp.
TGTTCGGGCAATGTACCTGATTCTGCAACAAGATCAACCTGATGATTATGTAATCGCAACAGGGATCACAACTACGATTCGTGATTTTATCAAGATGGCCTGTGCTGAGATTGGTTTAGAAGTTGATTTCAAAGGACAGGGTGTTGATGAAGTTGGTTTCATTTCCGGAATTAATGAGGCTGCATTTTGTGAACGTGTTGGAGATGAATTTCTAGAAGGCATTCGCGAACGATTGATGGAAGGCAATTCAGAAATTGTAAATGTCGATCCAATGTATTTTAGGCCTACAGAGGTTGATTTGTTAATTGGAGATCCGGCCAAGTCAAAAAGCGTTTTAGGTTGGTCACCAAGATATGATCTTCAGGCTCTGATTGCAGATATGATGGAATCGGATGTCAAACTTTTTCAAAAGGAAGCTTACCTCAAAGATGGAGGTTACCGCATATTAAACTTTTTTGAGTAGTCTACGCTGAGCCAGTTAGCTGAAAGTTTAAGCTGCATTTGCAGAGGCAAATGCAGGCTTAGCTTTCGGCATTTTTTACCAAAATGACTTACGCACATCAAAAAAAGTATTTAATGGACAAGGACAGTAAAATATACATCGCTGGGCATCGTGGATTAGTAGGCTCTGCGATTCTCGAAAGTCTTAAGAAAAAAGGGTACAACAATTTTGTATATCGAACTCATTCAGAACTTGACTTGGCCAACCAAAAAGCTGTTGCGGATTTCTTTGAAAAGGAGAAACCAGAATATGTTTTTCTGGCTGCGGCAAAGGTTGGTGGCATTATGGCAAATAATACCTATCGCGGGCAGTTCATTTATGAAAACTTGATGATTCAGAATAACGTCATTCATCATTCTTACGTGAATGGAGTTAAAAAGCTTTTGTTTTTGGGAAGTACGTGTATTTACCCAAGAGAAGCACCTCAGCCAATGAGTGAAGATACGTTGCTGAGTTCTGTACTGGAATACACGAATGAACCCTACGCCATTGCTAAAATTGCCGGGATTAAATTATGTGAGAGTTATAACATTCAATATGGGACCAACTTTATCTCTGTCATGCCAACAAATTTGTATGGGCCAAACGACAATTTTGATTTGGAGAATTCACATGTATTACCAGCCTTGATAAGGAAGTTGCTACTTGGGAAATATTTAGAGGAAGAGAATTGGGATGCTATCCGTAAAGACCTTTCCACACGTCCTATTAAGAAAAGGAATGGTATGTTGGAAAAGGATGAGCTTCTTGAAACACTGCGAACGTTTGGTATAAAGAGAGAAACAATAGATAGTGGTGGTAGTAGAGTATCGGTTGAGATTTGGGGAAGTGGAAATCCAATGCGAGAATTCCTTTGGAGTGAGGATATGGCTGATGCATGTGTCTTCATCATGGAGAACAAAAACTTTGAAGATATCGTGAATGAAAAAGAAAAAATAGATACAGTAGAAGAGATTCGAAACACACATATCAATATTGGCACTGGAAAGGAGATTAGTATTGGTGAGTTGGCTAAAGTCATCAAAGGAAGGGTGCATTTTAATGGAGACTTGTTTTTTAATGTTAGTAAACCTGATGGAACGATGAGAAAGTTAACAAATCCATCAAAGCTTCGTCATTTAGGATGGCGACATCAAGTTGAAATTGAAGAAGGCGTAGAAAAACTCTGTCAATGGTACCAGAATATTAATTAAAATGATCCTACTCTCTAATTCATAAACCTATAAATAACAGAACACTAAAAAACAACATGCGCAATGAAAAGTGACAACTTTGTAATCATAATGGCTGGTGGTATAGGTAGTCGTTTTTGGCCTGTAAGCACTGAAAAAAGACCCAAGCAGTTTTTGGATATGCTTGGAACAGGAAAGACGCTCTTCCAACATACGATCGATCGCTTTAGTGATATATGTGCCCCTAGAAATATTTTTGTTGTGACTTCCGGTCAATATATTGATATTGCGCGAGAGCAGGGGCCTCAGATACCAGAATCGAATATTTTGGCAGAGCCTGTCATGCGAAATACGGCACCATGCATCGCATATGCAAGTTACAAGATTCGTAAACTGAATCCCAACGCAAATATCGTTGTAACACCTTCTGATCATTTAATTGAACAAAAGCAATTATTTGAGCGGACAATACAAAAAGGGCTCAACTTCGTAAAGGATCGAGATGCTATTCTGACGATTGGTATTGAGCCTCACCGGGCAGAAACCGGCTTCGGATATATTCAAACTAAACACACAGAAAAAGATATTTGTGAAGTAAAAGCATTCAAGGAAAAGCCGGACGTTGAAACAGCTAATAAATACCTCAAAAGTGGTGACTATCTTTGGAATGCAGGAATTTTTATCTGGTCTGTAGAAACAATTATCAAATCATTCGAACAATATATGCCTGCGATGGCTCGTGTTTTTGATAATGGCGATGAATTGTATTTTACAGACAAAGAGCAGAGTTTTATCGACCTTGTTTATCCGACTTTTGAAAATATTTCGATTGATTATAGCATGCTTGAAAAGGCCGATAATTTATACGTTTTAAAAGCTCGTTTTGATTGGTCTGACCTTGGAACATGGACAGCTTTATGGGAAAAGTCGTCTCGAAGTTATACAGGAGATACTGTTTCCTCTGATAAAGCTTATTTGTACGAAACATCAAATAATATTATCCATGTTCCTGAAGACAAAGTCGTTGTTGTTCAGGGATTAAGTGAATATATTATCGTTGAATCGAACAATGTTTTACTCATCTGTAGCAAGGGCGAGGAGCAACGGATTAAGGCATTTCAGCATAAAGCATCAAAAACCAAGTAAGAATACTTCGAGCTGTATTATTGAGCCCTCTTATAAATTACTGACCAATTTAATACTCTATATCATTGGGTTAATTTCCAAATTGTCTTGAAAATTAATTTTTATCAGTTGTTGTATGGCAATTTTTAACGATTAATTTTTTGCGCTGTGATTCTATGAAAGCAGCTTTTTCTACACTCAAATATTTCACATTATGCTTAAAGAACGTGAATATACGCTGGAAAAAATCAGTATCATTTCCCAGGTCTTATTGACCTTGGGATGCTTCACATTTGTTTGGTGGATCGATAGTGCTGGCGATGTAATTTCAATAGAATCAGTTAATGAGCTCAAAAACTCATTGGTTTTTGTTGCGTTACTCTGGTTTCTATTAATTGATCAAGCAGGCTTGGGTAGAATGATCAGGACAAGTAGTTATGCAAGTCTGTTTATTTCCTATTTTAAACTAATTACGATTGGAGTTGTCTTTCTGTTTGCAATTAATATCCTGTCTCGTTACGATGCTTTGTCAATAAAGAATTTATTTATTTTTAGTGTGTTAAATCTTTTTGTACTAGCCGCTTATAAGAATTCGTTTTACATCATAATGCGACTTTTTCGCAGCAGAGGTTATAGTACGCGTGAGATTTTAGTGATCGCAGATAAAGGATCTGAAGACTATATTGAGAAGATTATTCACACAAAAGATTGGGGGTACAACATAAGAGGAATAATGACGGGGAGCTCCAATACGATCAAGAGATATCATGATCGATTTAAAATTATACCTGTAGTTAGAAACCTGAAAGAGGTTTTAGACCGTGAAACAATTGATGAAGTTATTTATTGCAAAACAGACTATAACCACAATGAAATAACCAGGTTTATTTCGGACTGTGCAGAAGTGGGTATTTGTTTCCACCATTATACCGGAATGATTAATAAAGTTCATGGAACTAAACTTAGAAGGCCTAGTTTATCACTGATTAATCAATTGCCGTTTGTTACGTACATGAATACACCCGATAATTATTTGGGGTTGAAGCTAAAAAGTGTTTTTGACTTCTTTTTTAGCCTTGTTGTAATTATATTGGTATCCCCCATTTTTTTAGTTATTGCGTTGGCGATAAAATTAGATGATGGAGGCCCCGTTTTCTTTAAGCAAGAACGTGTTGGCTTAAACGGTCGACGGTTTTATTGTTTAAAGTTCAGGACAATGGTGGCTAATGCAGAAGCTCTTAAGGCATCATTGATGGGACAAAATGAACAAGATGGTCCGGTATTCAAAATTGCGATGGATCCACGGGTAACTCGTATTGGCCGGTTCCTTAGGAAAACATCGCTGGATGAGTTGCCACAATTTATTAATGTCGTCAGAGGGGAAATGTCTATTGTTGGGCCACGTCCACCCATTCCTTCGGAAGTCGAAAAATACAAACGGTGGCAAATTCGCCGATTAAGCATGAAACCAGGAATAACTTGTATCTGGCAGGTGTCAGGACGAAATGATATTCCATTTGAAGAGTGGATGAAGTTGGATATGGAATACATTGATAATTGGTCCCTACTGAAGGATATCATATTGGTGTTTAGAACAATTAAAGTTATATTGACCGGAACCGGAAGATAAATATCCGCAAGAGCACCCTCCTGCTAAGGTTCGGTGTTGAAAATCAATTCGTTCACCCCATCCCTTAAAGGGAGCAAATTGATTTTCCCTGCTCCCTTTAAGGGATGGGGTAAACAGGGAGAATCAATTTGCGATTTAGGTATGAATGTGGACAATCATTTAAGTTAATCGCCAATTTGAAAGATGAAAGTAAAGTAAAGAGATCATAAATAGTTCATTCGTTTAATTTTACATTTAAATTATGGTGTTTCTAGGGAAAAGGAGTATTCGCTATTTAGCGTTACTCGTTATGTTGATTGGAATATCTTCATGTGTTTCAAAAAGGAATTCGTATTTCTTAAGAGATTTTAACCAGGATGTTGACGCTAATAGTGTCCAACAGGCGGACAAGGATTATATCGTTAAGACCAACGACAATCTTTATATTAGTGTAAAAACAATCAATCCTGAAGTAAATGCGATGTTTTCACCTGAAGGTGGAACAGGTTCCGGGATAGGGGCTGGTTCATTGTATACGTCGCAGGTGGGACAGCACATTTATGGTTATCAAGTCGATAATAATGGAAATATTTCATTGCCTGTAATTGGTTCAATAAATGTTGCCGGCAGAACACTAAAGCAGGTTAAGGAGCAAATTCAGAAAAAAGCTGATGAGTACGTCAAAGATGCAGATATTCAAGTTCGTTTGTTAAATTTCAAGGTTAGTATTCTTGGGGAGGTAAATGCTCCGGGAGTTTATTATAACTACAATAATACGCTCACTGTTCTTGAAGCCATCGGGATGGCGCGTGGAGTAACGGATTATGCAAAAATTAAAGATGTTTTGGTCGTTCGGAGAGGGAATGATGCAGTTCATCCGTTTAAAATAGATTTAACAAAAAGGTCGACGTTGGCTTCAAAAGCTTTTTATCTTCAACCGAACGATGTCGTTTTTGTACGACCACAAAAATTGAAGAACTTGCGACTGAACTCACAGATCTACACAATTGGGTTGTCTTCTATTTCCACAATCATACTGTTAATTAAATATTTCTGGGGCTAGGGCAGATTTATTTAAGCAAGTATGATCAAGTTTTAACTTTTATTTAAGTAAAGATTTTGTCTATGAAAACTACAATTGAAGCGATCTCCGATAAGTTGGAGCGGGAAGAGATGCTTACAATAAAGAAATTTATTCACAAGCTGAAGCGTAATTGGTATTGGTTTTTTGTTGCGTGTATGATTGGAGGTGCATTAGGATATTTGCACCACCAGATGAAGCCCCCATCATATCAACTGGATTCATTGTATTTGGTTAAGTCTGATGATAATTCAGATCTTAACATGAGTTCAATATTTCCTTCGGGTATGGGAAAGAACATCAATCTTCAAAATCATATTGGGATTTTAACATCCTATTCAATCAATAAAAAAGTAATTTCGAATTTGAATTGGAGGACCTCATGGTATAAACAATTGATGTTTCGTGACGAAGAGATTTATGATGATGAACCTTTTGATGTCATTTTCGATGACAACGCTGTTAATCTGAAAGGTGTTCCCATTCACATTGAGATGCTTGATTCTGCTGCATATAGAGTTCAGGTGGATGATAAAGTTCAGGTTTATGGGAGAGAGGTTGAATTAAATTTAAATGAGAAGGGTAATGTTGGAGAACCTTTTTCTTCAGAGTACTTTCATTTCACACTCTATCCTAAAAATGTGCGGATTGGAGATAGTTATTATTTCAAATTTAACAGCATGGATGGTCTAGTTGAGAGTTACGTCAATAGACTAAATGTCGCAGCTGTCGACCCCGATGCTGATTTGATAAAAATATCGATTATCGATAATGTGCCGCAAAAAGCAGCCGATTACCTGAATGAATTAAGTGATGTTTATATAAATTATGAACTCAGTGAGAAAAACCATAAATCTGCGACAACAATTAATTTTATTGATTCTCAACTTAGAGATGTCATTGATACATTGAAAGTGGCAGGGAATAATTTTACTTCGTTTCGGTCGAAGAATCAGATTGTTGATATGAGCCAGGAAGGTGGAATCATCATGAAGCAACTGGTTGATTTAGATTCGGAAAGATCTTCTGTACAAGCACATTTAGATTATTACAAAAATTTGCAGAAGTATTTGGACAATACGGAGAAAATGAAACAGGTTGTGGCACCATCAGTTGTAGGGATTGTTGATAATTCATTGAATGATTTGGTTGTGCACCTAAGTGACCTTTATCGCCAAAGAGGAGTTATTTCTTATACAGCGCATGCGAAAAACCCAAAGCTCATTCTTATCAATAACGAAATTGATTTAGTGAAAAGAAATTTAAAAGAAAATCTGAAAAATCTAATCAATAATGCGGTCGTTCAGGTGCAGGGCTTAGACAGAAGAATTGCCAAGGTTAACAAACAATTGTCGGCCTACCCGAAGACGGAACAAGCTATGATTAACATGAAACGCATGTATGATTTAAATAATGATTTATATACGTTCTTGTTGAAAAAGCGTGCGGAAGCAGCAATTACCCAAGCGTCCAATGTGGCAGACACAAAGATTCTCGACCGTGCAAGGCCTCAACTGGCAGAAACGATTGGCGCTGGTTTTATTGTCAATGTAGGTGGAGGAATTGCCGGTGGTTTCATGATCCCATTGATGGTTATCTTGTTAGCCAATTATTTCTACGACCGAATTAAATCGGCAGAGGACATTGAAGAATTTTCTGAAATATCAGTCATTGGTAACATCGTGACTGCAAGTTCCGGGAGTGAGCATCTTGCGGCAATTGACAATCCTCGTTCAGCAGTTGCAGAGTCATTTAGAGAACTTCGTACAAACTTACAATTTATTTCTCCCAAGAATTCTAAAAATTCTTCAATCATTATTGGTGTTAATTCTGTGATTCCTGGAGAAGGAAAGTCGTTCACTGCTGCTAACCTGGCATCAATGATTGCCATTAACAACAAAAAGGTACTATTGATCGATTGTGACCTTCGGAAACCAAGTTTGCACAATCGCTTGAAATATAAAAATATGGAAGGATTGAGTAACTATTTAACTGATTTTTGCTCGTTTGAAGACGTCGTTCGACATACACGGGTTGAGAATCTGCATTTTATTTCCGCAGGTCCAATTCCCCCAAATCCTTCAGAATTGTTGGAGAATAAAAATTTTGAAGTGCTGTTAAAACAGTGCCGTGAAATGTACGATTATATCGTTTTTGATAATCCGCCACTATCACTTGTTTCTGATGGTGTTGTTATTGGGCAGAAGGTAGATATAAACCTTTTCGTGACCCGACAAGATTTCAGTAAAAAGAGTGAAGTGAGATTTATTGATCACGTGCACGAAAAGAAATCCATGAAAAACGCAGGAATAATATTGAATGATATTAATCTCTCTAAGCATGCACACGTTGGATCGTATGGTGCTGAGTATGGTTATAAAAAGAAAAATAGTAATTACTATTTTGAGTCCAGCCCTAGTTACACTGGATGATTTCTTTACTTAAAGAGAAAGCAAGGTTAGCCATTGGGCTGCCTTGCTTTTGAATTATTCGCGAATTGCAGATCAATTGTTGCTGGGACGCTTTTTTGATGAATAAAATTTCTTTTCCATGATCATAGCAGTTGATTTTGATGGGACAATTGTTCAACACAAATATCCCCAAATAGGTCGTGAACTTCCGTTTGCAACATTGACGCTTAGAAAACTTCAGGAAAAGGGTCATCGACTTATTTTATGGACTTTTCGGAAGGGTAAAGATTTGGACGATGCCGTTAATTTCTGTGAATCGAAAGGCGTAGAGTTCTATGCTGTTAATCGAAATTATCCAGAGGAAGTTGATGACGCCGATTTTGGCAGAAAGATTCATGCCGATGTTTATATTGACGATCGAAATTTGGGTGGACTGCCCGGATGGGGAATCATTTTCCAGATGATCAATGAATTAGCAAACACGTGATTTTTTGATAGCCAGTTAGTCATCGGACCTGACTAACATACACCATGAAGCCTGTAATGCCATACAGGCTTTTTTTATGTCCAAATTTTTGTGAAGTAGAATTTTGTCTATATCCGTGCAGTGTAAGTCTGGCAAAAAAAATCGGAGCTAAGACAATTCGCATGTTCTGAAATGTTTTTACACCCGATACTGCCTTTATATTAAAGCAGAAACTATTTCATTGACGGGTTACTTTCCCATGGGAAAATCAGTGTAAATTCGGTGCCTTTATCCACTTTGCTTTCAACATCGATTTGAATCTCCAGCTGATCAGCAAATCGCTTTGCAATAGCCAAACCGAGGCCAAAGCCTTTAATTTGTGAGTTCCGGGACTTATCAGCGCGATAAAACCGGTTGAAGATGCCTGCAATTTCCTGCTGGTTCATTCCCACGCCATCATCGCGAATGGTTAGAGACTTTCGTTGCTCGTTGGTTGACAACTGGATTGCGATCGTGCTGTTTTGATGAGAATATTTTACTGCGTTGGCAAAAATGTTTTCAAGAATTTGTTCCAACATAAACCGATTCGAATAGATATTTGAGTCTTTGCCGATCTTCAGGTCAAGTGTAATTTCCTTCTTTTCAAGACTAATGGCATGATGAACGATCAGTTGGTCGGCCAGTTCCGACAGATCGACATTGGAACGTTTGCCCGGTTCGCTGGAATTCTCGTAACGTGCCAAAAGCAAAAGCTGATCAACGAGAACCGACATCCGGTTCACCTCGTCCAGACAGGTAGCCGATTTCTCCAGGAAATATTCCGGTTCGCGGGGTTTGCGGACCATCAATTCCAACGTGCCTTTCAAAACCGAAAGCGGCGTTCTTAGTTCGTGGGAGGCGTCGGAGGAAAACTGCTTCTCGCGCATTAGTGTGTCCTCAATCCGGTCGAGCAGGTTGTTGATGGTGCTGGTGAGAACGTACAGTTCATCTTTTATTTTGGGAAGCTCAATGCGTTCGTTCAGGTTCTGACGGGTGATTTTCTCCGCAGTCTCAGTTAATACTTTCACTGGGTGCAGGCTTCGTTGAGCCATGTATCTGGTCACAAAATAGAGCACCAGAACAACGACTGGAAAAGCCAGGAACAGCACCAGCAACAGGTTGTGCAGAACCATTTTTGATTCAGCGAATGGAATGGCAACTGAAACATAACCAACCGGTTTTTGGTGTTCATCTGTTAAAATCATTTGCAGCTGCCGTACTTCGCCGGTTGACAATTTGGTATTCCAAATCACTTTTTTAGGTTCGTCAAGTCTTAAATTCATTGAGGTGTTCATCAGGTTGGGCGACCGTTTGATCACATGGCCCGAAAGATCAGCCACCTGGATGAAGGTCGGATTTATCTCAATTTGTCCATGTTCGTTTTCATTCCATTCGCCTGGGTTGGTGATCACAAGTTCGCCATCAATTACGGATATACTCCCTGCGACATCATGGTATT
>DATFMO010000635.1:0-8257 GCA_035266925.1 Sunxiuqinia sp.
TTGATTGGTTTTGGCGATGACCTTGGCGTGTTAATTTTTGCCCTATCTCAAATCAGCGATCACATCACGCCCGAACTTCGGGACAGAGCGAAAAGTCAACTCCGCAACTGGTTTCGCGAGGTTGACGAAGAAAAGCTGGACGAAATTCACTCAAAGATTTTCTAAAAAACTTATCACAGGGAAAAGTAAAATAATCTCCTCCTGGCTTCTGGCATCAAATAATATTGAATACACAGAAAACTGTTGAAGCCAATGAGAAACAATTGTTTTCGACAGTCTTCAACTGCCTTCCATTGTTTTCAAAACGTTACAACGGGAAAAGTAGTGATCGGATGACTTGAAGTCATCCGATCACTATATTTCACCTCCTTTATACAAAATAACATTTATTAATGTTGGCTTGGCACTGTTTTTGATTTTCGTTGTACAACCTGAAATAAGAACAGCCATGAAACGAATAATGCTTATCCTATTCATCGGAGCTTCTGCCATCACATGGAACGTGAATCCGGCAAGTGCTCAGGTGACCGTTTCGGAAAAGCCGACGCCACCACAGGCCCAACTGGCAGCCCCTAAAAAACCGGGGCCAGGCTATGTATTGATACCTGCGCACTGGATTTGGCACCGGCCATCGAAAATGTACGTTTGGGTTGGCCCACATTGGGTATCAAAGCAGGAAAATAAAAAATGGGCGCCGGGACATTGGGAAGAGAAATCAAATGGCTGGAAATGGATTCCGGGACGATGGGAAAAAATTAAGAAACGACAATTTTTATTTTTCAAATAGCCAATACTGTTTTTGACTACTTGTTTGTTTAATGTTTAGTGTTTTGGGCGAAGGCCGGATTTCTCCGGCCTTTTCTTTTATCACCTGATCAACCAATCAATTCAACTTTATTACTTTTGTGTTTCTAAACAAGCAACATGGAATTACTCACCAACTTTCATTTGTCTACTTTCCAATGGCTTTTGATGGCGATTTGTGGCTTGCTCATTGGCATGTCGAAAACAGGTGTGCCCGGTGTTTCAATGATTGTTGTTCCCATGCTGGCTGTTATTTTTGGCGGTAAACAATCCACAGGTGTCCTGTTGCCTATCCTGATGATGGCCGATGTTTTTGGTGTCAGTTACTATCAAAGGCATGCTGAATGGAAGTACCTCATCAAAATTCTGCCTTGGGCATTTGCCGGCGTTGGACTGGCGCTTTGGGTGGGCGAAGTAGTCAACGACAATCAATTTAAAAGCCTCATTGCCATTCTGGTGTTTCTAAGCATTGGGCTCATGATTTGGAAAGACCGCAAACAAGGTAAACAAATTTTCCCGGACAGTTGGTGGTTTGCTGCAGCCATGGGCATTCTGGGTGGATTCGCGACCATGATTGGTAATGTTGCCGGTGCTATTTTTGCGATCTACTTACTGGCCATGCATCTTCCTAAAAATAATTACATCGGCACACGGGCCTGGTTTTTTCTCATCATCAACTTTTTTAAATTTCCGCTTCATATTTTTGTCTGGGGAACCATTACCTGGCCCAGCCTCAAACTGGATTTAATGACTTTGCCGGCCATTGCTCTGGGCGCTTTTTTAGGCATCAGGCTGGTCAAAATAATACCCGAAAAAACCTACCGGACTTTTGTGATTGTGGTCACTGTAGCTTCGGCTTTTTTATTATTAATTTGAAAGAAAGATGAAACGATTACAACGCTTTTTCGAAGACAAAACCATCAACAATGTTTTGGACATCGGTACTGGTACCGGTGATTTTTTGAAACTCCTGGATGACACATTCGGGAATGGAGCTCAACTCATCGGGGTCGATCCGGGCGAGCAATGGCTAAAAAAAGCCCGCATCCGTTTCCAGGATGATCACATTGAATTTCGCTGCATGAGTGGCGAAAAGCTGGAGTTTGACGATGATACGTTCGACGTTGTCAGCATCTCCAAAGCTTTGCATCACCTCGAAAACCGCAAACAAGCCCTCGCTGAAATGAAACGGGTGGTTCGACCAAATGGCTGGATTATCATCAATGAAGTAACAGATGGCGATTTGAATGAAGCGCAGGAAAACCAAAAGATGCTTCACCATTTCAAATCATTTGTCGATCGTTTGCATGGCATCTCCCACCGGCAAACGTTCACCCAAGAGGAAGTTGTCGAAATCGTTGAGCAAAATGGGATTCGAATCGCTTACTCCTACCCTCATTTAAAAATGAAAAACCCTAATTTTGATGAACTTTTTCTGAATGAAAAATACGAAGAGATGAAAAGTCTTCTTGAGGAATTGCAGGGACGCCCCGAGTACGACCAGAAGAAAAACCAACTGCCACTGTTCCGCGAACGCCTGAACAAATATGGCTTTCAGATGGCCAACCAGTTAATGGTGATTGGTCAAGTAAAAAAAGATTGATGGGAACCACCCATTCCTGCGAAAGCAGGAATCTCACGCGATAAGACTGGCATCGGAATTAGTTCTCCCACTAATTTTTTATAATTTCGTCTGGATCATTAAAACAAACAAGCATGAATTACCAAGCAGATTCAAAACGATACGACTCCATGAAATACAATCGCTGCGGCCGATCCGGATTGAAACTTCCCGCTGTATCGCTCGGTTTGTGGCATAACTTCGGCGGTGTTGATGTTTTTGAAAATGGACGCGCCATGTTGCGTCGGGCATTCGACATGGGCATCACGCATTTTGACCTGGCCAACAACTACGGTCCGCCGTACGGATCAGCCGAGGAAAATTTTGGAAAGATCATGAAACAGGATCTCAGGCCATACCGTGATGAGCTGATCATCTCTACCAAAGCAGGCTACGATATGTGGCCAGGTCCCTATGGCAACTGGGGAAGCCGGAAATACTTAACAGCAAGCCTCGACCAGAGCCTGAAACGAATGGGATTGGATTATGTCGACATTTTCTACTCACACCGCCCTGATCCTGACACACCACTGGAAGAAACCATGATGGCACTCGATCAGGCAGTTCGATCCGGGAAAGCCTTGTATGCTGGTATCTCCAATTATCCGGCTGAACGAACCCGCGAAGCAGCTCAAATATTGCACGAACTGGGAACGCCGCTGTTGATTCACCAGCCCAAATACTCGATGTTCGAACGTTGGGTGGAAGATGGACTGTTGGATGTGTTGGAAGAAGAGGGCATCGGCTGCATTCCATTTTCACCACTGGCGCAAGGCCTGCTAACTGACAAATACCTCAACGGTATTCCCGAAGGGTCACGAGCGGCCAAATCGTGGGGTTTCCTAAAACCAGACATGGTAGAACCAGCAATCGGTAAAGTTCAAAAGCTAAATGAAATTGCCCAAAACAGGAGGCAGACATTGGCACAAATGGCATTGGCCTGGGTATTAAAAGACAAACGAGTCACCACCGTTTTGATTGGTGCCAGCTCAGTCAATCAACTGGAGAACAACGTCGCCATGTTGAATAACTTGAATTTCTCCAAAGAAGAATTGGTAAAAATTGAAACTATTTTGAAAGACTGATAGTTAATTGATCGGATGACCGCGAGTCATCCGATCAATCATACATTCAATACCAAACCACCCATTTCGTTCCCCTGTCATTATTAATTATATTTGTGCGACTCCAAAACCGGTGGAATGGTTTTTGCCTGATTTCAATTGGTTTACAAGTTTAATTTGATACGAAAAGACCGATTAATGAAAAAGCTATTGTTGTTCCTGTTGATTGGAACACTTTTTTTTGAAGTCTCTTGTGCAGACTCTCAGAACGCCTCAAAGAAAGAAACCCGCGTAAAAATTGAAACTCAATATGGCGATATCATCGTCAAACTGTATAACCAAACACCAAAACACCGTGACAATTTTATCAAGCTGGCCAAAGACGGTTTTTACGATGGTCTGTTGTTCCACCGGGTGATCAATCATTTTATGATCCAGGGTGGTGATCCGGATTCACGCAATGCCAAGCCCGGTCAAAGATTGGGAGGTGGCGATCCTGGTTACACGCTTCCAGCAGAGATTGACTCGTCGCTTTTCCACAAACGTGGCGTGTTGGCAGCAGCTCGTCGTGGAGGTCCATCCAACCCTGAAAAACGGTCGTCAGGTTCTCAATTTTACATTGTTCAGGGAACGGTTTTTACGGAAGGAGCATTGGATACTCTTGAAATGAAAATCAACATGGGAAAACAGCGAAAGGTGATGCAAAAATATTTTGCAAAAGATCAAAATGAGTTGAATCGGTTGAGGCAAGAGAGCAATCAGGATGAATTCAATGTCCGGGTGGCTCAAATACGCGACTCTGCCGCAGAAGAGATCAGCCACATGAAGCCCTACAAAATTTCACCTGAACGTCGCGAAGTGTATACGACCATTGGGGGCTATCCTTCTCTGGACAATGAATACACCATTTTTGGTGAAGTGGTCGAAGGACTGGACGTACTGGATAAAATCGCAGCAGTCAAAACCGACCAGAATGACCGCCCGGTTGATAATATTAAAATGAAAGTGAAAGTATTGGATTGATGAAGCGTTTATTTCTAGTTACATACCTTCTATTTAGCCTGAGTTTGTTCTCCCATGCTCAAACACACCTGGTTGAGATTGATACCAACATGGGAAACATGAAGTTTAAATTGTATGATGACACCCCGAAACACCGCGATGAATTTGTCAAGCTGGCAAATCAAGGTTACTATGACGGCACTTTGTTTTACCGGGTCATCCAGAATTTCCTGATCCAGGGAGGTTCCAAATCGTCACGCAATGCACCTCCGGGAAAACGCATTGGATACGGCGATCCGGACTACACGGTAGACGATGAAATACGGCCCAATCATTTTCATCAAAAAGGAGCGCTCTGTGCACCAAGACAGCCGGATAAAGTCAATCCGTTCAAACAGTCTGACATCAGCCAGTTTTACATCGTAAAAGGTCAGGTTTTCACTTCCGGCGCTTTGGACACCATGGAAATGGCTGTGAACCGCCCCATCCGTAACAAAATTATCCACGAGGTTTTTACTGACGATATTCGCGAGAAACTCAAAAAGCTGAAAGAAGAAAAGAAGGTGGATGAGTTCCGGAAGATTGCAGGCGACGTTAAAAAAGAAATTGAATCCAGATTTGAGTTGAATCCCAATACACTGACCTTCACCAAAGAGCAACGAAAAGCCTACACGACTGTTGGCGGTTATCCTGAGCTGGATGGCAAGTACACTATTTTTGGCCAGTGCATCTCCGGTTTCGACGTGATTGACAAAATCGCAGCGCTAAAAACCGACAAAAACAACCGCCCGTTGAAAGACGTTAAAATAACTGTGAAAGTGCTCAAATGAGAAAAATCGCTCACATAACATTGGTCGTTTTATTCAGTCTATTTCTGATGAATTGTTCTTCTTCGAAAAAGAAAGAAGCCACAAAATCATCGAGTGAGAAAACAGTAACAGCGCAGAAAAAGGCAGCAAGTGGTCCGTCATTCACCGATTTTATTCCAGCTATTGTCAAGGTCGAGACCTACGACAAAGAACGTTTCCTGAACAGTGAAATCGGATTTTTTGTCGGAAAACAGGAAGTCGTTTGTCGCCTTTCGGAGTTGGAAAATGCGAATGAAGCCAAAATCACCCCAATCAATGAAAACAAAACCTATGAGGTCACCGGCTTCACGGCTGTGGATCGGATCAACAATTTGGTGTTGTTGAAAGTGAAAGGAACCGAACGCAAACCTTTGAACTTGTACTCAGGCATTGCTACCGTCAACACAAAAAGCATTTACCTGACCAAACCACATAGCAATACACTTCCACTTCACCGCGGAAAAGTACTCGATTTCATCACCTTTGAAGGAGTAAAACGCTACACGGTTTCCAACCAATTCTACTCAAAAGGATTTGGCACCCCTGTTTTTACAGATAAAGGCCAATGCATTGGTCTGGGCTATTCCGATATGGTCAACTACGAAAATCAAGGGCTGGTAATTCCCTCCATTTTCATTTCCGCGATGTTGGATAAACAATCAAAAGTCCCCAAAAAACTCGAAGATCTGAAAACGAAAACCAGCAAAGCAGTGAGCGAGGCTAACAGCAAAATAAAAGGCTTGCTCATACAAACGGATTATGGCAATATTCGGATTCGCCTGTTCAACGAAACGCCTGCGTACCGCGATAATTTCATCCGGCTGGTCCGTGAAAATTTCTACGATAGTCTGCTGATTCATCGTGTTATCAAAGGATTTGGCATTCAGACCGGGGCGGCCGACACCCGTTATGCCGATCCTGACGATGTGGTGGGTTGGAAAGGACCCGGCTACACGCTTCCGGCGCATATAGTTCCCAACTTCTTCCACAAACGCGGCATGATCGGCTCACCCCGAAAACCGGACCGTCGCAACAGCAAGCGTCGCTCGGATGGCTCCCAGTTCTACATTGTTACCGGGCGCACTTATTCTGATGCTGAACTGAATGACATTGAGAAGGAAAACCATTATCATTTCAGCCCTGAACAACGAAAAGTTTACAAAACCATTGGTGGAGCGCCCCACCTGGATGGCACTTACACCATTTTTGGCGAAGTGGTCAGTGGCATGGATGTGGCCGACAAAATTGTTCAGGTTCCTGTGGACAGCGACTACCGCCCGTTGAAAGACATTCGTGTTCAAAAAATTACGATCATCAAATAACCTTTCCCTGCTTCATGTCTTGCTGAACTTGTTTCAGCATCTCCTTTCAATGAGGCGCTGACGATAGGTTCTGAATGAATAGTCTCTGAACCATTGATTCGTGTTTTTAACCCCTCCGTCCAGCATTTGCAGGACACCTCCCCTTGGCAGGGGAGGAAACGCTTTGAGCATGCTTTATTTCCTGTGAAAACAGGAATCTGTTGAGCTAAAAATAAATTAAATTCGACTATAAAAAATTGAATACGTCAGAAAAACAACTGTCTTCAACCGTCTCCAATTGTTTTCAACTGTTTTCTTGGCTTTTCTTTAATTATCAGATCACAAATGACATTTATTGCTGCCTTTTTTACGCATTTCCACCGAATGATTATCTTTGTCGTTCCATTCAACAGCAGATACGATGTTAGACAAAATTAAGCAGTTACAGGAAGAGGTTGAGGCATTGAGTGCTTCAACAAAAGACGAAGTGGAAGAACTCCGCATCAAGTACATCAGTAAAAAAGGATTGGTAAGCCAGTTGTTTACCGACTTTAAACATGTACCTGCCGAAGAAAAAAAGGCTGTTGGACAGGCCATCAACGTATTAAAAAACAAGGCACTCGATAAAATTAACGAGCTGAAGGAAAGCTTTGAAAATGCGGATCAGAATGCTGGCGAAACCGACCTGACCATGCCCGGAGAACCCATGCGTTTGGGAACCCGTCATCCGCTGGCCATCGTTCGTAATGAAATCATTGAAATATTTGCCCGCTTGGGATTCACAGTTGCTGAAGGCCCGGAAATTGAAGATGACTGGCACGTATTTTCAGCTTTGAACTTTCCGCCTGAACACCCGGCACGCGACATGCAGGATACGTTTTTTATTCAGAAAGATCCGGATGTGCTGCTACGTACACACACCTCAAGTGTACAAGCCCGTGTAATGGAAAAAACACAACCGCCCATCCGCGCCATTTTTCCGGGACGTGTGTTTCGTAATGAGGCCATATCGGCTCGTGCACACTGTATTTTCCACCAAGTTGAAGGTTTGTATGTGGATGAAAATGTATCGTTTGCCGACCTGAAACAAACGCTGCTGTATTTCTCACGCGAATTGTTTGGCGAAGACACCCAAATTCGTTTGCGTCCATCTTACTTCCCATTCACCGAGCCATCGGCTGAAATGGATGTGAGCTGCTCCATTTGTGGCGGTAAAGGCTGCAACGTCTGTAAATATACCGGTTGGTTGGAAATCCTAGGCTGTGGCATGGTTGATCCAAATGTACTTGACCTGTGTGGTATCGACTCAAAAAAATACACCGGATTTGCTTTCGGAATGGGAATTGAACGGATCACCATGCTGAAATATGGCATTAAAGACATTCGCCATTTCTTTGAAAATGATGTGCGGTTCTTGAGGCAGTTTGAGTCAGCGTATTGAAAAATCACAATATTTAAAAACAGGAAGTCGTCCCGAACTTGTTTCGGGATCTCCAGCAATTTTCGATAGACCCTGAAACAAGTTCAGGGTGGCATGTATTTTTATTTGTTGTCAATAGTCTTGATATTCAGGAATTCTTGGATAACTTTTCCCATCTCTTTTATAAGTTCATTCGA
>DATFMO010000636.1:0-2851 GCA_035266925.1 Sunxiuqinia sp.
AACTAATACCATTGCTGAATGCTGCATTTAAGCCCCACGCCACTTTATTGATAAAATCATCCATATAACTTTCCAGGCTACCGTCGTAATTGCTGAGAAAAAGTACGCGTTGATTGTGATCTAGCATAATCCATCGGGCAAAATGAATTGTATCAACCCCTGTGAGTCTGCCATTGTTATAGAGGAAATGAGCCGCGAAATTGATTCCTTGGAGAACAATTTTAATCGTTAGATGTCGAATCCTTCCCGGTTTGACAAATCCAATTGCACTGAACTGATTTTGTACGGCAACGTCTTCACGATTGATGAGTTCGGGTTTACGTTTTAGATTTTTGACGACAGCTCCACTCTTTCGATTTTCTTGTATCTCTTTGATTCTTATAGCGATAAGCCATAGAAGAAGTAACGGAATTAGAATTGGCAATAAGATAAGAAGCACAATCAAATTCAGGCTGAATTTCAAGGCCTCTCGAACCGACCAAAACGACTTTCGTTGAGTGGCAGACGGCGTTGCCCAGTCCAGTGATGGAGTATTCGCGACAAAATCCTGTATGGAAGAATGTACCTGCTCTGCATTGTAATTCGACCAGTCTTTTTCATCCAAAAATTCCTCAATATCTTCCCGTAGTTGCACATCCTGTTGAATCTGCTGCAACGTTCTACCCACTGTATTAATATAGAAGGCCTGAGCAGCGATTTGATGATTACGCAGGTAATTAAAACGGCTCTCCTGGGTTCGATTCGATTTTTCAGGATAACCCTCACAATAACTGTAAATTTGGTCGAGGCCTTCACCTGCAAGTTCCACCAATTGCTTCAAGTGTGTTTCTATAGAACCATCGAAGTTGCTGGAGAATATCAAATATGGAGGGCTGTTCAGACCTTGTTCGCCGGATAATTCTTCGAGGATCACAAACCGGGCGAAATGAGTATCACGCATTTTTCGAAATGGAATGATGTCATTTCCATCGATGTCTTTATTGATGTCGGCCAACAAGGCTTTCAAATCGTCGATTGCCTTTGGTTTGATGACCATTTTTAGCGTACATGCGCTTTGTTGCATAGGATTGATTATTGGATGATATAACCGTTGTGTGAAATTCAGAAAAATGAAGATTTTCCCAGGCTTTTCACCTTGATCCCGAAAAGGAGCAGCCTGAAAAATCCCGGTCTAAGCAGACCTGAAATATCCCTTTAATTCCGAGTGTTCGGCAAGGGAAATACACTGTTTCCATTCATCTAAATAGCTTCACACAACGGCCTTAGAGTGTTTTCATGTATTCAACGAGTGCTTTCTTTTCGTCGGATGAAAGGTCTGTTCCATATAAATGGCCTTGGTTACTATTTCCCACGTCTGCAGTATTGTATTTGAAAAAGTGGTATCCATTTTCCTCGGGCACATTCGAGATAAAACCTACATTGACGCTGTCAACAACATCATAGCCGCGATAAAATACTTTTGGCCGATTGGCCGGAATCTTCAAAAGATCCATCAAGGTTGGGACCGATCCATTATGCAAATATGGCGCTCTTGCCCAAATGCCGTCCAATGGAACAGCTTTATACCCATTTGTTTTTCGAAAATGTGTAAATGGTGGGGCATATCCCTCATCAATGCTCCACTGTTTCAATCCCTCTGCGGCAGATGCCGGCCATGAATGTAAGCGATTAGGATCAGTTCCAACCTTGCTTAGGTCGATCACATGTCCCACATTTGGTTCGCCGAAAGCGTGGCAAGCTGCGCAATTCTCATCATATAGTTTATGCCCCTTGTCAGCCAGTTTATGATTTATTGGGAATGGGAAAATTGGTGGTTGCACCTCCTCAAGCCATTTTTGCAATCGTCGAAGGTTCTTTATTTCCAGGTTCTTGTGTGTCACCCCCATAGATGCTGATGCGGACAAAAAGACTTCAAATCGTTTGGTGTTAAAACCATCCCAATGAACCGGTTGCCCCTTTTTGTCTTTCGCATTCCATAAGGTCATAATATCATAACCGCCAACCGTTTCAGCGTCCTCTTCAGGAATTCCAATTGGAAGTCCGAGTAATCCCAGCCCTGACCGGCCAGGGCCATGAGGCGGCTGGCTTTTCTCCCAAGCTGAATTTTTCTCCCGCTTGAGCAAAGCATCTTTGACTTTAGGAACGATTAGATAACGGTAAAGAACTGTTTGAATGAATGATAAATCATGGTTCTTTTTAATTTCGTTCACCACATTTCCCGGAGAAAATTTAGGATCATTAACGCATTGGTAAAGAAATTGCAAATATGCCTGTAAATCGAACTGAGGCGCTGTGCCCGCCAACATTAATTTCGGGCGAGCAGATGGTTGCGTTCGGTAGGTGCCGGTGTGGCACATCGCACAATTGACGCCTAAACGCGGAAAGCCAACCGTCTTTTTACTCAAGCCAATGGGGATCTCTTTCCCATCTTCCCAAACGAACCCGAAACATGCATATGGCTTCATTTTTTGTGCACCTGCGGGCAGATACTTGGGAAACATTTCAGGTAGAACTTCCCAAACATAATAAGGAAGTCCCTTTTTTTCAGTTCCAAGCGAGCCATACTTAAAAAGTTCTTCATCTGTATTATAAGTTGTAGGAACTTCTCGAAAAAGATTGGTATAGCCTAAATATCCTAAGATAGCTACCAGAACCAAAATTAATCCGATAATAAATACTTTAATTTTCATAAATGTCACCTTGAATAATTAGTTTGTAAAGCCCGGAAACGTGAGATATAGGGGAAGATTAATCTGTGCAAGTATGGTGTCAATACGATCGCAGTTAAAATACAAGTCTACAAAAATCTGTTTTAGTGATTCTAAATGTAGTGAGCTGTATTAAAACAGAC
>DATFMO010000637.1:0-2236 GCA_035266925.1 Sunxiuqinia sp.
GTTAAGGCTGATAAAGCCGCCAGACCTCCATACAATGATCGGTTCATTTGATTCGTGTTTAAGAAAAGTTAAATTAGTAGTTTGAAATATAAGAACGGAAAATTAGTTATTAAATGCAGAAACAAAAAATTCAGTTTCTGATTTTATTATGACCGCCCTCCATTCTTAAACAGTCACGCAACCTTCAGAAGCTGTTGAAACCAGTTGCGCGAATTTCTTCAGACTACCGGTTGCTTCCTTGCCTTCTGGCTTTTTCCAGTGTTTCCGGCGCTCCGCTATTTCTTCGTCGCTTAAATCCACTGTCAACTGATTATTCACCGCATCAATGGTGATGATATCGCCATTTTTAAGCAGGCCAATCAATCCACCCTCGCAAGCTTCCGGCGTAACATGACCAACCACAAATCCATGCGAGCCACCCGAAAAACGGCCATCGGTTATCAGGGCGACATCATTTCCCAAGCCGGCACCAATCACAGCGCTGGTTGGCTTCAACATTTCGGGCATGCCTGGTGCTCCTTTCGGGCCCGAGTTACGAATGACAATCACTTCACCTTTTTGCACTTCTTCCAGTATCCCTTTGATCGCTAAAAATTCATCGTCATAAACACGCGCAGGCCCTGTGAAGGACTCCCCTTCTTTTCCGGTGATTTTGGCCACGGCCCCTTCTTCGGCCAGGTTACCATATAAAATTTGAATGTGGCCGCTCTTTTTGATGGGATCGGTAGAAGGTCGAATAATTTTTTGTCCCTGCTGAAGGTCGGAAACTTCCTCTAAATTCTCACCGACTGTTTTGCCTGTTACGGTTTTACAATTACCATCAAGCAAACCTTCTTTCAACATAAATTTCATCACCGATGGAATGCCACCAATATCATACAAATCTTCCATCAGGTATTTGCCACTCGGTTTTAAGTCGGCCAGAAAAGGCGTTGCATCACTGATTCGCTGAAAATCGTCGATGGTCAGACTTACACCGACAGCTTTTGCCATGGCAATTAAGTGAATGACAGCGTTTGTTGAACCACCCAGAACCATGGTCAGTTTGATGGCGTTTTCAAAAGCTGCCTTGGTCATAATATCACGTGGTTTGAGATCTTCTTCCAGCAATCGCTTGATGGCAGATCCAATTTGCTGGCAATCCAGTTTCTTTTCTTTGCTCAACGCTGGGTTCGAAGATGAATACGGCAAGCTCATGCCCATGCATTCAATGGCTGATGCCATCGTGTTGGCTGTGTACATGCCGCCGCACGCGCCAGCTCCCGGAATACAGTTTCGAATGATGCCGTGATAATCCTCATCGGAAAGGTTTCCTTTAATACGTTCGCCATAGGCTTCAAAGGCAGAAACAATATTCAACTCCCGATCTCGCCAGCGGCCTTTTTTGACGGTGCCGCCATAGAGCAAAATCGCCGGACGATTCAAACGGCCAAGCGCGATCATGGCGCCCGGCATGTTTTTGTCACAGCCCACAATCGGCACCACGGCATCGTAATACTGCGCGGCCACCACCGTCTCAATGGAATCAGCAATAATTTCGCGTGATGGCAACGAGTACCTCATTCCATCCGTTCCATTGGTAATCCCGTCGCTCACGCCAATGGTATGAAAAATCAATCCATAAAGATCACGTTCCTGATCAACGCCTTTTTTGACAAATTCTGCCAAGCCATTCAAGTGAATATTACACGGATTTCCCTGGAAACCGGTGCTCACTATTCCAACCTGGCCTTTTTTAAGGTCGTTTTCATTCATCCCGATGGCATAAAGCATCGCCTGCGAAGCGGGCAAACTTTCATCCTGGGTGATTTTTGAACTGAACTTATTGATTTTCTTTTCCATAATAGTACCCTTTCAAAAGTTAATTTTATGATTCTTCTGTAAGTTATCTAATCACTGTAAACGCAGGCCAGATCGATATTGTTTGGTATTCTTGCTGAAACGTTCAGGCAAAGAAAAGTGACTCCCGAACACAACTTCTTAAGCGGGATTTTTCAAAAGGGATGAAAAAGAAAACAAGAGGAACTGGAAAAAATCGGCTTACTTATTTTCTTCAGCGAATTGACGACCGGAGCGAAGTGCTTTTAAATTGACATCAACAATGGCTTCTCCTTTTCGAGCAAAAATGGTACGAATGCCATCTTCCAGCTTTGCAAAATCAATGTCGATGAATGAGCTGGCCGCTCCCAGCATCACCATGTTGGAGATGCGGGAATTTCCTAATTCCTTAGCAATA
>DATFMO010000638.1:0-3606 GCA_035266925.1 Sunxiuqinia sp.
GTTGTTTGTGTAGATCAGGTTGTTTTCGATTTTCAACGTTCCGTAACCACCTTTGTCTGTTGACAACCACATATCGTAACAGCTGGCTGATTTGTTATCAGTGGCGTTGATTTTGTCTGTTCTGCGCTCCATGTCGATTGGACCATCGAATCCGTAGAAGATTGAGTTGATCCAACGTCCAGCCCAACCATCACGCATGTAAATCGTTTGTTTGTTGTTTGGAGTCAGGTTGTCGTTTGTTCCTTCATTGAATAAGGTCACGTTCACGTTAGCTACAGTAGCGAATGGACGGGCAGCTTCGTTTGCACCAACACCGCCGTCATCTTCTGATCCGCGTGGGTCACTACTTTCGTTCACAGAAGCTTTTTTCCATACCAAAGCGTACTGAACAGTTCCGTGGAAACCTTCGTCTTCATCCAAACCGTCATCACCAGTGTATGAAAGAACAGCATGTTTTACGTTAGGAGCTCCACCGAAGAACTCGATTCCGTCGTCAAAGTTTGAGAACACTTCGATGTGATCAAGAATTGTTTTGCTACCTACAGCACCCAAAGAGATCCCGTTGATTTCGTTGTCAGCACCAATCACAGAACCTCCGTGACGTACAGAAACGTATTCCAAATCACCTGAATTATCAGCATCGTCAGTACCACCGTACAAACCTCTTGCTTCAGTTTCAGGAATACCTTCGATTGATTTTTCACCGCCTTCAGCAACGTTACTTGTAGTCGCTTTTCCAAGGATGATCAAACCACCCCAAGTTTGGTTGGCATCATCAGGAAGTGAACCATTCAGGTCATCAGCCAAACCAGTCATGATGATCGGAGCATCAGCGGTGCCTTTCGCCATGATTTTTGCACCGCGTGAAATAATCAAAGCAGAAGCACCAGCACCTTGTCCCGGCTGTCCTTTGATGATTGTACCAGCTTGAATGGTCAATGTTTGTCCCGGGTTTACAAAGATGAAACCACGCAACACATAAATGGTGTCATTGCTCCAGGTAACAGTTCCAGTACCTTCAGCGCTTGCGTAAACATCTTTTGTTGGCATGGCTGGTTCTGATGTTTTATTAACCGTTGCAGATGCATCATCTGACTTTTGGTTGGCATCAGTTACTGCCAACATAACAGCAGCAGCACCGGTACTGGCATCAGCTGTAAACGTTACAACGACAGTTCCGCTGGTAGCAGAAGCATCTGGTTGACTTTTTATTGTAACATTACCGCCCTGGCCTGTTACATTCGCTGAGGAATAACCTCCGGGAACATTCACGTTAAACGAAATGTCGGTTGATTGTCCAACCTGCACATCAGTAGTTGAAGAAGGAGCAGATACTTTTGGTGCATCAGGCACAACAGTTGTGTTGTCCTTCTTACAAGAGTTCATAAAAATCGCTCCTAAAGCGAGTGACATAATCACTAAGACTTTAACTTTTTTCATAGTAATAATTATTAATTTCTAGTGGTATAAATTGAATTTCAAAAATTGTGTGATAATCTATTTTCGATATTGATTGATTGACCGTACGAATGACATGGATTGTCATTTAGAAAAGTTTGATTAGACGTATGGATTCCTGCGTCAGGAGGCAGTTCTTTGAGCCTGTTTTGATTTAAATTAACTGATGTCCTCATCGTGTTTTTCACAACCGTAATTTTGGGTTCCGATTCTTACTTTTTCGTGTTGCTAAGGACGAGGATAAATGTTACAGGGTGATTAAAAATCATTTACTGTTGCATTACATTCCTGTAACATTTCGATTATTCTAATTTTGGAAAGAAAGGGCGTATCTATTTGATAAAAAAAAAGTTCCCGGACTGATTAACAATCCGGGAACTTCATTATTTAACAATTAAAATAAGATCAATTCAATGGTTATTCTTTCGATAGGGAGAAAAGGAACTCGACGCCTCCTTCGGGACGATTTCGAACGGATATTTCACCTTTGTGCAGTTGGATGGCATTTTTAACAATCGACAGTCCGAGACCCGTTCCGCCGTTTTCGCGGGTGCGCCCTTCATCAGCGCGATAGAAACGTTCAAAAATCCGGGGCAGGTGTTCTTCAGGAATTCCCTTCCCAGTATCTGAATAACTGAAATAATAGAACTTCTCATCCTCCAGGTATTGCTTGATAACAATCGATGATTTTTCACCTGCGTAGTTGATGGAGTTCTCAATGAAATTCTGGAAAATGGACGACAACAGACTGTCGTTTCCATAAACCGCTGTATTATTATTGACAGAAACTTTTACCAACATTTTCTTTTCACTCAACCGTGCTTCCAGGTTTTCAATCACGTCATTGATCAGCGGACGCAAATGCGTGGTTTTAAACTCGAACAGGTCACCAGCGTCTTCAATATTATTCAACAATGAAATGTCATTCAAAAGCGCGTTCAATCGTTCACTTTGATTGTAGGCACGCTCAACAAAATAGGTTTGCTTTTCGGGCGGAATATTCTGATTGTTAATGATTGTCTCCAGGTATCCTTTGATAGATGCCAGCGGTGTTTTCAGCTCATGCGCAATATTTGAGGTCAATTGTTGTTTCAGCAAACGTCGTTTTTCCGGTTTTGTAATATCACTAATTAAAATTTCAAAACTCTTGTCGGGAAACACGATACTTTGCACATGATAGTAACGTTCGCCTTTCTCAATGGTAATGCTAACCTGTGGTAAATCTTTCGGATTGATAATGACATCGGGATCCGTGTATTTTTCGATCTGAAAAACCAATCCTTTAAAATCTTCAATGTTAAAAACCATTTCAGCAGAAATCGAAGAATGCTCCGATATCAGGTTGATGTATTGAATAAAGTGACTGTTTGCCAGAATCTTTTCATTTTTCGAAGTAAAAAAGGCGATCCCCTCATTCAAGGCATTCAAGTGATTAAACAGGCGCTCTTTTTCAGCCATCAGATCTTCTTTCGTTTTGCGTAATCCACTGTAGATTTGGACAATCTGGCGGCGAATATCTCCAAACTCTGAATCCGCGAATTCCAGGTTCTTGTCAATATTTTCATTGCGCCCAGCTTGTACCGCGAAGTCGCGCAGCTTGTTGATAAATTCAGTGAGTTGTCGGGTCATCAGGGATACCAGACCCCACATAATTAGAAACAAAGCAATCATGAAGAAGATGAAAACACGTTCTGTCTTCAGAAAGCTTTCAATTTGAATGTTATACACGACCGCACAACGCACAAAATAGTTGTCGTAATATTTGGCATAATAATAAAAATCCTGCCCGGTTGTAGCTGAATGCCTGATGTTACCACCAGATTCTGAATACAGTGCCTTTTGCACTTCAGGTCGGTGCAGGTGGTTTTCCATCTTTTGATATTCCGGCACAAAGCTATCATATTGAACCACTCCTTTATTATTAATAACGGTGATTCGAACATTCGGCTCTGGAATCAGGTTACGGATGGTGTCCAACTTCCCAAATTGATGGTTTTCAAACAAATGATAACGTTGGATATACTCATGTGTAAACCCGGCAATGTTGTCCAACGTATTTTCAAGCTCGGCAACCCGGTAACTTTTTTCCCGGTTGTATTGGAAAGCCATCACGGCAATCATGAAAAAAGTGAATGCAGCAAAAAAATA
>DATFMO010000639.1:0-4359 GCA_035266925.1 Sunxiuqinia sp.
ATTCGCACAGGGCCGGTGGCTTCATACACACCATATTTGATAGCGTTTTCAAATAAAGGCTGCAAAATCATGTTTGGAATTTGACAATCATGACATCCTTCTTCAATCTCAAATTCTGGATTGAGTTTTTTGCCAAACCGCACTTTTTCAATGCTCAGGTACAACTTAATATTTTCCAGTTCATCTTTTAAAGAGACGGACTCATCCTGATCATGTTGCAATGAGTAGCGCATAAAAGTTGACAAATTGATGACCATCTCCTGGGCTTTTTCAGGATCGCTAATTGTAAGCGACGCGACGGAATTCAAGCTATTAAAAAGAAAGTGCGGATTAATCTGCGACTTCAGTGCACTCAACTCAGCTTCGCGAATGAGTGCTTTCAGTTCGGCTTCTTTCTTAATTTTTTCTTTTAACGACTGGTAGTAATTGATGGCATAAAAGAAAACCACATAGATGGTATACATGATGTAACCCGAGAAAATTTTCGCGGGCAGTGTCTGGTACAATAATTCCAGGTTTTCTTCATTCACCATTCGGATGAGAATGAACCAAAGGTAAATCCAAATGGCATTGATGATGGTGGCTCCGATGAGGTGGTATAAAATGACCCAGGAAAGCTCCGTTTCATCTAAACTGTTGTATTTGATGATGTACCAAATACTTCCGCCCAAAATAGGATACAACATAAAAAAAGAAACGGATGAAAGGACTGAAGCAGTCAGATCGTCACCATTCCACAAGGTTTGAATCAGGACGTTGGAAGTTCCCAGAACCACCCAGAACACCCCGTAATAAAGCATCAAGGTTTTATTGTTGATAAACGGGTGTTTCATAGGTGAGTTTATACGTGCTTAACTTCAAAACCTCCAAAAATGGTAATTCCTTTGATGACGACTGTTTTTGACGGATCGTATTGTCCATGATTAAATGTATCGCCCCGCTTATCGGTGAAAGCACCGAATATAGTAGTCACCTCGTTGCGCACATTCCAGTCGAGCGGCACCTTGATACCACAACCACCAAAGACGCAAATGGCATCGATAATCGTACCTTGTGGTGCTAGTTTGGCCTGTCGCATGTCGTATTCAATACCTCCAAAAATTGAGGTGCATCTCCCTCCTTTTAATTCTTGTGAATTGATAAATATTTCGCGGCCTCCAAAAATGACAAAGTCGTCAAACTGGTCAAAATCTTTCTCCCCAACACCTTGATCAATATGGCCCCTTGGACCTCGCTGCCTCAACAGTAACGCAGCTCCAACAGCCACCAGAATCAGTGGCCAGTACAATCGTCGAACCTCATGGGGCACATCGATTAACTCAGGAAGCATAAAAAAGCCACCAATGACAATGAGGATGGTTCCCCCGGTCCGATTGCCTCCCGCCATGATAAAGACACCAATGGCAATTAGTAACATCTGCCATGAGATCAACAAATCGGCAATATTCCATGGTATTAAATTCAATCGCTCCAAAATCAAAACCGATCCGATGGCAATCAGAATGACGCCAAAATAAAATCGCTTATTTCCCTTCCGTGTATCCATAATTTCTTTCCTTTTAATAGCGCTTCGAAAATAATTAAAATCCCTTCGCTAAATGCTGTTCCAACTGGTAAAACGACCTTTCAAACTTAACTTTATTATTTTCTTGTATTCAAAGTAAACGGCTGATGATAATGATCCCTAACACAATCAGCAAAACCGGGAAAAAGATAACGGCTAAAATTCCCGGAATGATAAAAAGATGTGGTAGAAACAGGAACAAAGCCAGTAACACCAGCACCGTTCCAACCAGCCGACGACCAATTAGCAATAAAACACCAACAATCAATAAAATGACTGGCCAGGTAATCGCAAAGGCAGCTACATGAAAAATATTCAGGAAACTTCCTGCCGCATGACTAACGGCATCCCATCCCGGCAAACCAACGTGCCAGCCAGTTTCTTTCAGAATCCACAACAGCCCAATGACCAGCAATACAATACCCCAAAATGAACCTCCAGTACGTCGTTCCCGACAACAACGGTCCTCATGCCTGTGATATTGATGATAGTTTTCCATAATGCCTACTTTTAATTTTCAATGTAAAGCTAGCTATTCCCGGAAAGGCGTTGAAAAAGTGATCGGTTAATGGAAGTGATTCGTCGGTAAGAAGCTAAATTCGGATATGAAAAAGGCGAGACTTTGCAGCCTCGCCCCATTCTATTTGATTATGACATTTACTTTCCTTTGAATTTAGCCCAGGTATCGCGCAATGGAGCCGTCCGGTTAAATACGAGTTTTTCGCTGGTTGAATCACGATCAACATTGAAATAGCCCAAACGCTCGAACTGGAATGAATCCAGTGCTTTTGCATCTTTGACAAACGGCTCAACAAAGCATTTTTCAAGTACGCTCAATGAATCGGGATTCATGAATTCTTTGAAATCCTTGTCTTTGTGTCCTGCCGGATCTTCATCCAAGAACAAACGGTCGTACAGGCGAACCTCGGCCTCAACATTTTCAGTGGCTGAAACCCAGTGCAAAGTCGCTTTCACTTTACGCCCATCCGGAGAGTTTCCACCTCTGGAAGCCGGATCATAAGTACATTGTAACTCGGTAATTTCGCCATTTTCATCTTTGATCACGTCAGTACAAGTAACAAAGTAGGCATAACGCAATCGCACTTCGCGTCCCGGTGCCAAACGGAAGAATTTACGCGGTGGATCTTCCATGAAGTCGTCGCGTTCAATGTAGAATTCCTTTGTGAAAGGCACTTTGCGTGTTCCGGCATCCGGATCTTCCGGGTTGTTGACGGCATCCAGTTCTTCCACTTGTCCGTCAGGATAGTTTGTAATCACCACTTTCAGTGGGTTTAAAACACCCATCACGCGCTGAGCCCGTTTGTTCAGGTCTTCGCGAATACTGTGCTCCAACATAGCCACGTCAATCATCCCGTCAACTTTTGTCACGCCGATTCGTTCGGCAAAATTTCGAATGGATTCAGGCGTGTAACCGCGACGGCGCAACCCAGAAATGGTTGGCATCCGTGGATCGTCCCAGCCATTGACATGCTTATCGCGCACAAGTTCTAACAATTTGCGCTTACTCATCACAGTGAACGATAAGTTCAGGCGAGCGAACTCGATCTGGCGTGGTCGGTATTCATCTTCTTTTAACTGATCGATGAACCAATTATATAATGGTCGGTGTACTTCAAATTCGAGGGTGCAAATGGAATGGGTAATTCCTTCCCAGTAGTCGCATTGACCGTGGGCAAAGTCGTACATCGGGTAAATGCACCATTTATCGCCGGTACGGTGATGCGGCGCTTTCATGATCCGGTACAGGATTGGATCGCGCATGTGCATGTTTGGTGACCCCATGTCGATTTTAGCACGCAGCACGCGTTCGCCTTCGTTGAATTCACCGTTACGCATCCGTTCAAACAAGTCCAGGTTTTCCTCCACTGAACGCAACCGATGCGGGCTTTCGTAGCCTGGCCGTGTTGGTGTTCCTTTCTGTGTACTGATTGTTTCGGCATCCTGATCATCGACATAAGCCTTGCCCTCTTTGATCAGCTTAATCGCGAATTCATACAGTTTGTCGAAATAATCCGATGCATAATATTCGCGATCGCCCCAATCGAAGCCCAACCAGCGTACATCAGCCTTAATCGAATCCACGTATTCCGTTTCTTCCTTGGATGGGTTGGTATCATCAAAACGAAGGTTGGTCAACCCATTAAACTTCTGAGCGGTACCAAAATTCAAACAGATTGATTTCGCATGACCAATGTGCAGGTACCCGTTGGGTTCGGGCGGAAAACGGGTATGTACCCTTCCACCAATTTTCCCGGCATTCAGCTCTTCCTCAACGATTTGGTGAATAAAATTCTTTTTTACCACCGGTTCTTTGTCTGGAGTTTTGTCGCTCATAGAAGTTTTCAATTTAAAGTAAGCTACAAAAGTATAAAATGATTCTGCACAAATGGTTTTACCCGGCTATAAAATCAATTTATAAAAAAGAAAAATTAATTTTGCTTGCTATTTTCACACTGAAAAGACACTAACAATGGGACATATTGAGCTGGAAGGAATGGAGTTTTTTGCCTACCACGGGCATTACCCAGTAGAAAAAGTAGTGGGTAATAAATTTATTGTTTATGCCAAAATTACAACCGATTACGACAAAGCAGGCAAGTCGGACAAGCTGGAAGATGCGCTGGATTATCAAAAACTTTACCAACTAATCAAAGATGAAATGGCCATCCCTTCGGATTTGTTGGAACATGTGGCCACCCGAATCATGGATAAGCTGTACAAAGGATTCCAGGAAATTGAATCGGCAACAATTAAAATCTCCAAAATGAATCCTC
>DATFMO010000640.1:0-2674 GCA_035266925.1 Sunxiuqinia sp.
GCATGATGAGCAGGCTGTATTGTTCGATCCCATGCAAAAAACCATGGGCAAAGCTAAAACAATGCGTCTGAACAAAGGGCAGTCGGAAGTCTTCTTGCAATTGGAGCCGGGACAATCAGTTATTTTACAGTGGTATCCGTATGTATCCAAGATGCAGGATTACCCAATCTGGTCCGTGTCCGATCAAAAAACGCCGATCACTGGTGAGTGGACAGTTTCTTTTACCAAAGGTGGCCCCCAATTGCCTGAAACCTATCAAACTTCAAGCTTGAATTCATGGACCGGGCAATCCGATGAACTGAAGAAATTCTCGGGAACCGGTAGCTACAAAATTTCATTCAATAAACCGGAAGGCAATGCACCTGCATACTTGCTCGACCTGGGCGATGTTGAAGTTTCTGCCATTGTGTATTTGAATGGCGAAAAGCTGGGAACAGTTGTTGGCCCTAAATACCAATTGACCATCGATGCTACAAAATTGAAAGCCTCCAACGAACTGGAAGTTCAGGTGTCGAACCTCATGGCCAACCGAATCATTGATATGGACAAGCATGGTGAAAACTATAAGAAATTTTACAATGTGAATTTTGCGGCAAAAGTACGGGCTGATGTGGGTAAAGATGGGTTGTTCACTGCTGTCCATTGGGACCCACTGCCATCTGGCTTGCTCGGACCTGTGACATTGACTGCACTTCAACCTAAAACCGTTAAAAAATAAAAACCTAACAAATAAAACCTATGATTCAAAAATCGATCATCTTCATTCTGGCTGTGGTACTGGTAAGTTGCCAGGCGCCGAATAAGCAGTCAAAGATTGACCGACATGCTTTAGTAACAAGAAACAATGTATTGGTGGAGGGATTCGATTCGCTCGCCTCCCTTTCGGTGGGGAACGGTAACTTTTGCTTCACGACCGATCTGACTGGCTTACAAACATTTTACAAAGAATATGCGCATGGAGTGCCGCTCGGGACACAATCGAACTGGGGCTGGCACACTTTCCCAAACACAGATGGGTACAAACTCTCAGAAACGTTAAAATACTGGGATGTGCAGGGGCGAAAAGTTCCCTATCGTCATCAGATCAAAGAGCCTCCCCGCGCTAACGCTGCATGCAATTATTTCCGGGAAAACCCGCAGCGTTTGCATTTGGGAATGATCGGCCTGGTATTGACCAAACCGAATGGCGAAAAAGCGACTCTTGCTGATATCAAGAATGCCAAACATCATTTGAATATGTGGACAGGCCAAATTACCAGTAAGTTTGAATTTGATGGCCAACCGGTAAAAGTGGAAGTTTATTGTCACCAGGATAAAGATTTGATCGCTGCTAAAATTGAATCACCGCTGATCGAAAAAGGACAGTTGGGCGTTCAATGGAAATTCCCTTATGCGGTGCCAAAGAGTTTTGATCCGGGATACGACTTCAACTCACCGGATAAGCACCAGTCTGTGCTGGAAAATGTTTCTGACCATGAAGTGTTGGTTACTCGTACCATGGACAATGATCACTACCAGGTGGCAATTGAATGGCAGGGCGACGCAGCGATTCAAAAAACGGCCAAGCACCAGTTTGAACTCGATGCTAAAAAAGGAAATACCTTAGCATTCAGCTGTGAATTTGCTCCTGAAGTGAAAGACTCCAAGTTGGCGGATTTCGAGGCGACCAAAACGAACAACGAAACGGAATGGAAGAAATTCTGGGAGAGTGGCGGAGTGATTGACTTTTCAGCCTGTACCGATCCACGGGCAAAAGAACTGGAACGCCGCACCGTATTGTCGCAGTACCTGACTAAAATTCAAAGCTCAGGTTCCATGCCACCGGCAGAAACCGGCTTGACTTACAACAGTTGGTATGGCAAGTTCCACTTGGAAATGACGTGGTGGCACATCGCTCACTTTGCGCAATGGGAGCGTCCTCAATACATGGAACAGCAACTTGATTTTTACAACGACATTTATGATAAAGCGCTGCAAACAGCGCAAGACCAAGGCTACAAAGGTGTTCGCTGGCCCAAGATGATTGGCCCAAATGGCGAAAACAGCCCATCCTCTGTCGGTTCCTATTTAATTTGGCAACAGCCACACATCATTTGGTTTGCCGAGCAGATGTACCGTGCTAATCCAACACAGGAAACGCTGGACAAATACAAAAAACTGGTTTTTTCAACTGCCGAATTCATGGCTGACTTCCCGGTATGGAACAACAAGAAAAAGCAGTACGATTTGGATCCACCGTTGATTCCAGCGCAGGAATTGTGGCCGCGGGAAAAAACAACCAATCCGCCATTTGAATTGGCCTATTGGCATTGGGGATTGACCATCGCCCAAAAATGGAAAGAGCGGCTGCATGAAGAGAAAGTCCGGAAATGGGAAGATGTGCGGACGAAGTTGGCGACTCCGGATCAGGCAGATGGCGTTTATCTCGGAATGCAGGGAGCAACAGACAGCTACACCAATGAAAAGCTCATGCATGACCACCCGGTTGTGTTGGGCGCCTACGGTATTTTACCGGCCTGGGACAAGATTGATCCTGAGGTGATGCGCAAAACCATGCATGTGATTGCACAGCGGTGGAACTGGCCATCAACCTGGGGCTGGGATTACCCGATGGCGGCCATGACGGCGACCCGTTTGCTGGAGCCGGACATGGCACTGGACTTTCTGCTGAAAG
>DATFMO010000641.1:0-3982 GCA_035266925.1 Sunxiuqinia sp.
TGAAAAGAAATCCAACTTCTTCCTGACAAACGCGCTTTTAACCGCCGCAGCATTCATCATTATCTTATTTCTCCTACCGTGGCTCAAACGCGTTTACAACGAACATGTACAACATGGATAATTAATCAATTTCAGCATTAAAAAGGATTTCCGATCTCGGAAATCCTTTTTTTGTTGCTTTTCAAAAAGCTATTCTTAAACAGCTCCAACAATTCTATAGGATGTTTGAAATTTCCTTAAATTGACTATTTCAAACATAAGTCCATTTCATATTATTCATTCATTTCATTGATTATGGCAAGAGTTGTTATTCTTGGAGCTGGTATTTCGGGTCATACGGCTGCTTCATTTCTGAAAAAATTATTAGGAGAAAAACATGAAGTATGGGTCATCTCACCCAACCAATATTACCAATGGGTCCCGTCGAATATCTGGGTTGGCGTTGGCCGCATGAAGGTCGATCAGGTTCGTTTCAAACTGGATAAAGTTTACCAGAAATGGGGCATTATTTATAAACAGGCAAAAGCACTTTCCATCCATCCTGAAGGAAGTGGGAACGACAAGCAACCGTTTGTCACGTTTGAATACGTTGCCGGCGATCAAAAAGGCCAAAAGGACCAGGTCAGTTATGACTATTTGGTCAATGCAACTGGTCCAAAGTTGAATTTTGAAGCCACTCCCGGGCTGGGGCCGGGCAAAAATTCCTTGTCGGTTTGTTCCTGCGATCACGCAGCCAACGCTTGGGCACAACTACAAAAAGCCATTGAAAAGATGCAACAAGGCCAAAAGCAAAGGCTACTGATCGGTACGGGTCACCCCATGGCTACTTGCCAGGGAGCTGCTTTTGAATACGCGTTAAACATTGGCTTTGAACTAAAACGGAAAAAGTTGAGCCATTTAGCTGACATCACCTGGATCACGAACGAATATGAACTGGGCGACTTTGGAATGGGTGGTGCTTTCATCAAACGTGGTGGCTACATCACCCCAACTAAAGTTTTCACAGAGTCGGTGCTCACCGAAAATGGCATTAAATGGATCAAACGGGCCGGCATTAAAAAAGTCGATCCGGGAGTAGCGCATTACGAAACACTCGATGGCGAAGAAAAATCCATTGAATTTGATTTTGCCATGCTCATTCCGGCCTTCAAAGGACAAGATATCAAAGCTTTTAATCATACAGGAGAAGACATTACTTCGGCATTATTCGCACCGAATGGATTTATGAAGGTTGACGCTGACTATACGCCCAAACCTTTCGAGGAGTGGCGGGTCAGCGATTGGCCACTAACCTACCAAAGCCCAGCATACAGAAACATTTATGCAACGGGCATCGCCTTTGCTCCTCCTCATGCCATCTCCAAACCTATGAAAAGCGTCAATGGAACTGCAATATCTCCATCGCCGCCACGTACCGGGATGCCCTCAGGAGTGACCGGTAAAATTGTAGCTCAAAACATCGCTCACTTCATTCAAAACGGGGGAACTGAACATAAGCACACTGCAAGTATGGGCCGCATGGGAGCTGCCTGTATCGTTTCTGCCGGCTACAGCATGACCAAGGGTCTGGGTGCTACCATGACCGTCTCCCCCATTGTTCCCGACTGGGAAAAATACCCTGAATGGGGACGTGACATTAATGCGACCGTTGGTGAAGTCGGACTGGCCGGTCACTGGATCAAACTTTTTCTACACTACATGTTCATTCACAAAGCCAAAGGATATCCCTTCTGGTGGTTACTCCCGGAATAATTAAAATTGAAAAACCATGGAAAAGAAAGTCGAAATTCGAGCATACAAAGATGAATTTTACCCACCACTACCAACAAAGGCAACCAAGTTTTGGCGGACCAATTTCATCTACCAGTTTTATAAATTTTTAAGACTGAATTACAAGATTATGCGCATCGTGGTGCGCGGGCACTCATAAAAAAAAGAAGGAATCCCTTTGGACTCCTTCTTCGTGTATAATTAAAATGGATAAAATAAATCCTAATCTTCGATTGGTTCTAACGTGTCAACCCCAATTGTTCCTTTCAACGACTCCAGGTATTCCGGCGACGAAACAACTTTCAAGGTTTCTTTTGCGTGTTTCAAACGTTCCGGCAATCCCAGTCGAACAGATGCATCAGCGAAGTTTTTGCGGCTTAGTACATCTTCAACGTATGCTACGTTTTTAGTCCATTGGGCAATGTCTCGTTTTTGTTTCTCAACCAAGCGGGCACGATACCATTCACTTTCTAATACCTGCTCACGAGTGAACATTGCACGGACATCCAAATGGTTCCGATCTTTTCCTTTGTACTTACCATCGATCATGATATGAACCAACGCTTTCAACGGTGGGCAAAGGTTATCAATCGTGCCGTCACGCAAAAATCCTTCAGCAACTCGCTTCTGAGTGAGTGAAAGGTTTTCAATCGAAGCCACAAACATTTCTACGTCTTGCTTTTCAGGCTTCAGCATATCATCTGTGAAAACAGCATCCGGTTTACTGAAGATACGTGCCATAAAGTGAGTTACAAATTTCAGCGTGATCCGGTATCCCAGCAAGCTGGCGTCCACATCTTTCCCTTTGTGCTTGAAGTTTTCAACCTTCTCAAGGTAGCCGTTTTCGATCAGGAATTTTGGATCCCGCTCCTCAACGGTCATGCGGCACCAGATTTCAGGAACCAACAAACTGATATCGTGGTCAACCTTATATTTTGGGCCAACATATCCGGCAGCTGAAGAGAAACCTGCATAATCAGTCAGAATGTATGATAAGAAGGCGTTGTTCAAATCAGACGCCGGCAACAATGAGTTGAATGGCCCTTTGGTTAATGCACCTTCAGATCCAAATCCGGTTGTAGACGGCGATTTTCCAGTGATACTACAAATGAAATCAATGAATAATTCCGGCAGTTCCTGGTAGTGAATCGGGTTGTAAACAGCCAACGGTGGCACATTATTTTCCGGTTCAGCCGGGTTGTTCCTACGGCCAGGAAGCACCGCATTCACGGGCTGATAAACAGGTTTGTCCAATGGAATTTTACGGAAAATCCGGGTACTCACTTCAGCAACGTACTTTCCGATCGGATCAACCAGATCCGGCCGTGTCTGCAGGTAACGTGGGTTCTTGGACGGAGCGCCATTCACCAAGCGAGGTTCTGATGGAACAACCAGGTATTCTGGCTTATCATGTTCCAGGAAGTTATTGATCAAATCTTTCACCGGCTGCGTGTACAACTCAAAACCAATGGAGTCATCCTTGATTTCCTGCACCTGTTCACGAGTCAACGGTTCAAAGTTCGATGTAAAGGTGTTCGGACTGGAAAGATCCTTTTCTCCCTGGCTATCGTATCCTTTGTTAACACAATCATCAGGACGTTGAAACAAGCGTGATTCGCAGTTTTTCACAATCTTCACACTCGGATTCTTGTAATTCGAATTCAAGTTCTCCAATTGGTTAGCATCAAAAATCACGGATGCAGTAATATCATCTTCTACCTGAACCTTACTTGATGGGTTATAATCCTGACGAGTCAGGAAGATTCGCCATGAATTATCCGTATCATGCCCAACACGTAAGTAGTTGGACAATAACTTGGTATTTTGAAATTTCAATTCGTTACCGGGCACTCCATTGATTTTATCAACAGAGAAATATTTACGCCAATCTTCATCCCAATCTTTGCTGTAGTTCCCTTTGATCACATAAATCAAAACTTTAATGCGTTGAGGGAATGAAGTCAGAAATTCATTGTATTCATCAGTGTATTCATCCGAAGGAGTCAACAGTTTAATAACGGATCCCAATGAACGTTTCGAACTCAAAATTGAGCGCGACTTATTGGCTGAATAGTCAGCCGGAACCTTAAATCGTTTCGAAAAATCTTTGGCCATGATCTCTTCAACCATATCCAGATCAGCCTGTAAGTCAGTCACAAAGTATGATCCCTGGATCATCGCATCCTGGATTGACTTGGAAATTTCTGATTTA
>DATFMO010000642.1:0-4617 GCA_035266925.1 Sunxiuqinia sp.
GGGGCCCGTTGCCACCTTTTCCTCGGAGACGCAATTCCTGTCCATCATAAGCGCCGGGCTTAATGGTGATGCGCAGTTTTTGGCCATTCACATTCAGCAATCGAGTGGTGCCCGAATAAACATCAGCCCAATTGAGTTTAATTTCAGCCCGCAAATCAGTACCTTTCATTTGCTGCTGACGACGTCCCTGTGATCGCGATGATCCGCCACTAAAATCACCAAAAAAAGCATTGAAAAAATCAGAGAAATCACTGCCACCACGACCAAAGAGATCGCCCATGTCACCGTCAAAATAATAGGAGCCGCTTCCCGGCCTTCCCCCGCTATATCTTGAGAACCCGGAACCATAGGCGCCAGCATTCTGGTATTGTTTCCAGTTGCTGCCAAGCTCGTCATATTTCTTTCGTTTCTCAGGATCACGCAGTACCTCGTAGGCTTCGGTGACTTCCTTGAAACGTTCCTCCGCTTTTTTATCACCTTGATTTTTATCCGGGTGATATTTCACCGCCAGTTTGCGGTAAGCCTTCTTAATTTCCTCCTGACTGGCGTTCTTCGAAACCCCTAATATTTTATAATAATCTTTGTAATCCATAGCTTCCTGTTTTACATCGATTTGTCCTGTAACATCAAAGTCATATCAAATATAAATACGCCTGAATCAGATATCAGTTTTATCCTTATTTGAGAAAAAGTGTAACGCAATAATATTCTCAATATATGTACCATCATTGACCTGTAGAAGTTCATGCCAAATTGTCCTTTTAAATATGGAAGGAGAATTTCATTCTCGTTGATTCTTTTATAAGCAGTTAAATGACAATTTTATAATTCGAAATAGCTGCGATTAAGATCAGGCGTTGGTTTTCTTGTTCGCTAACATAAAAGAAGAAAGTTGATATCAATATGAACCTTGTTTCGTATAATAGTCGAAAGTAGAAAGAAAAATGACGCTGTTATTTTGAATTTTATAGAGCCATTCGAAAATTAATTTACAGAATTTGGCCTAAATTCAGTAGTAAGAATCGTAAATTTAATAATTGGAGAGAGCTGTGTGACAAAGTTGGCGTTAGAGAGTATATCCTGATATTAATACAATGAAATGAGGTATAAATTCTTAAAGGTTATTTTCTTCCTGATAATGGTCGTATTTGTGGCTCAGCTTTCAATGAATACACCTGTCATGGCGCAGGGTGATTCCTCACAGAGTATTCCGCCGGTAACCAGTGGTGAACATCTAAGGTTCACCCACCTCACCAACAATGATGGCCTTTCTCAGAATAGTATTTTTGCCATTTTGCAGGATCGTCAGGGATTCATGTGGTTTGCAACAAGAGACGGTCTTAATCGCTATGATGGATACTCATTCGTTATCTACAAGCACGATCCGGACAATCCAGAATCTCTAAGCGATAATTTTATTCAGGACTTGATTGAAGATAATCAGGGGTATTTATGGATCACCACCCAAAATGGAGGAGTCAACAAATTTGATCCTGCTACTGAACGTTTTACACACTATCGGCATGATCCTGACAACCCCAATAGTATCAGCGGCGATACCGAACTATCTGTTTTTCAAGATAGTCGGGGCTATTTTTGGTTTGGAACTGAGTTCGCAGGGTTAAACAAATTTGACCCATTTACCGAAACTTTTACTTGTTATCGCAATGACGACGAAGGAAAATTTGTCGATCGGATTACGGATATTACTGAAGATAATCAAGGAAATATTTGGTTTGTAGGAAATCGAGGTCTGCACCGAGTGGATCCTAAAACGGGACAGATAACTCATCCGCCGACAACCAGGGATTGGATAAAATCTGATTTTATTACGAAAGACGAAACTGGTAATCTGTGGATGGTATGCTGGGACCCCAACGCACTCGTACGATATAATCCTCAGTTGGAGGAACTAACAGAATACCCACTTGATGCTGGCCTCGACCTGGCAAGTTGTAACCTTCTGGATGACGGAAAGAATGGTTTCTGGGTCCCGTCTAAACAGGGACTTTTTCACTTTAATCGAAAAACAGGAACGTTCAAACATCTCTTCCAATACGACGAGACCGATCCTGAAAGTCTCAATGATAATATGGTTGTTTCAATTTTTCAGGATAAAGCAGGATTGCTGTGGCTGGGAACTGGATCGGGGGGACTTAATGTTCTTAATTTTCAACAACAACAGTTTGGTTTTACCCGGCATCATCCATCCAAACCAAACAGTCTCTCTCCAGGTAATGTGTCTGAAATTTATGTAGATTCGGATCGTACTTTGTGGGTGGGGCTTGTCCCACGTGCTCTGGACCGAATTGATCAAACCACCGGGCAAATCAATCATTTTGTTCCCGATCCGAAACGGGTAAATTCCCTAAGTCCGGGGGGCGGACTGAGTAGTATCTTAAAAGGTACAAAAGGTTATCTCTGGTTGGGGGGCTGGGATAGTGGCCTGGATCGTTACGACGAGCGCAGTGGGCAGTTCAAACATTACCAGCATGATCCCAATGATTCCAATAGTCTAATTTCAAACAATGTGCTTGATATTTATGAAGACCGGGACAGTAACTTATGGATCGGACAGTATGGCGGTCTCAGTCGTTTTGACCGGGAAACAGAAAAGTTTACCAACTACCGACCCTATGCGGATGACCCGGCCAGTCTGGGGCACATTGCTGTCAGGACCATCTGTGAAGATCAGGATGGCTCACTTTGGGTAGGAACCTGGGGAGGAGTGTTAAGTCATTTCGATAAAAAGACAGATACCTTTGTTAATTATACTCCGGACTCACGGGATCCTCAGAAACTGAACGGTGGCGCCATCTATTCCCTTTGCGAAGACCAGAACGGAATACTTTGGATCGGCGCTACTGACGGACTGTATCGGTTTCATCGAAATAACGATACGTTTACCCATTACACCGAGAATCAGGGCTTGCCGAGCAGTAACATTCAAGCGATTCTGAGTGATGACAAGAGCCGGCTGTGGATTAGCACCAAAAATGGCTTATCACGGTTTGATACAAAAACAGAAAAATTCAAAAACTTTGACAGATCTGATGGCTTGCAAAGCAATGATTTTAGTGAGAATTGCTGTGCACGTGGACAAAACGGGGAGTTGTTTTTCGGAGGCACTAATGGTTTTAACGCTTTCTTTCCAGATAGTATCCGGGACAATCCGCATAAGCCGCCTGTTGTACTTACGGAATTTCAACTTTTTAATAAACCAGTCCCCATTGGGAAAGATTCTCCATTGAAAAAAGCGATTCAGGTTGCTGATCAGATCATTTTAAGCTATAATCAAGAAGTCTTCAGTATCAAATTTGCAGCTTTAAATTACAACTCTCCAGAGCGGAACAAATATGCCTTTAAACTGGACGATTTTGATAAAGACTGGCGCTACACAGATGCGGATAACCGAATGGCCACGTATACCCGGTTGAGCCCAGGCAACTATACTTTTCATGTTAAGGCCTCCAACAATGACGGCGTATGGAATGAGCAGGGTACATCCATAAAAATCAGAATTATCCCGCCCTGGTGGCAAACCTGGTACGCAAGAGCTGCAGCTGTTGTGTTTGTTTTAGCCCTTGTCTATATCATTTTCCTACTTCGGGTGAACAGTATCAAAAAACATAGTCGCAAATTGGAGAAGCAGGTTGCAGAACGAACCGAACAATTGAATGCTGCTAACAAAGAATTGGAAGCATTTGCTTATTCTGTTTCGCATGACTTGCGTGCTCCTTTACGTGGGATTGATGGTTTTAGCCAGATTTTGCTTGAAGAATATCAGGATGAGGTTGACGAGCAAGGGAAAAATTACCTGCAACGTGTTCGGAATGGAGCTCAACGCATGGCACAGCTGATCGATGATATGTTGAATCTTTCACGGGTGAACCGTGGCGAATTGACTATTCAACAGGTTGACTTAAGTATGATGGTGCAGGAAATAGCGGACAATCTTTGTAGTTCTCAACCTGATCGGAAGGTTGAGTTCATTATTCAACCAGGAATTGTTGTTTCTGGTGACAACCACCTTTTGCATATTGTATTGGTCAATTTACTTGGGAATGCCTGGAAATTTACGTCGAAACATGAGACAGCCCGTATCGAATTCGGTGTGCAAATGCAACATGAAATAGCCGTATATTTCGTTCGTGATGATGGCGCTGGATTTGAGATGAATTACGCTCAGAAGCTTTTTGGTGCCTTTCAACGTCTCCACACGGTTGGTGAATTTCCGGGAACAGGTGTAGGTTTGGCCACAGTGCAACGAATCATTCACAGGCATGGCGGAAATGTATGGGCAGAAGGAGAAGTTGAGAAAGGTGCAACATTTTTCTTCACATTGCATATAAATAGTTAATAGTCGAGTAATTTGCATGACGTTCTTGTTTAGGTTCTAATATCGAGGGGTATATAGAATTCAAAATGCATTTTTTGTATTAACATTCATTTAGTAAAAATAGTATGGCCGAAAAAATTATTCTTTTGGTAGAAGACAACCCTGATGATATCGATTTAACACTTCACGCGTTGAAAAAGAACAAAATCAAAAATGAAATTGTCGTTGCACGCGATGGGGTAGAAGCCCTGGATTATCTTTTTGGAACTGGGGAATAT
>DATFMO010000643.1:0-2964 GCA_035266925.1 Sunxiuqinia sp.
AGTATTGACGAACTGGCACGAAAAGGCTCAATGGGACAAATCAGTACCATTGCTGAGTCGCCAATCGATGAAAACCTGATATTCACAGGTTCCGGGGATGGATTGATTTATTACACCACCGATGGTGGCAAAAGCTGGAATCAATCATCAACGCCCGGATTACCGAAATATGCGAGGATTTCTCAGATAATTGGCTCACACTTTGACAAAAAAGTAGCTTACGCTGCCTGCCAGAATTTTCTTGCGGGAGATTACAAACCATACATTTATAAAACCACCGATGGTGGAAAATCCTGGTTTCTGTTCAATGGAAATCTCCCGGAGAAAGGAAGCACATACACCATTGCAGAAGATGACAAGGACAAAGATCTTCTGTTTGTTGGAACCCAATTTGGCGTTTTCTTTACTGCAGATGGCGGAAATGAATGGGTGCAGCTGAAAAACGGAATCCCAACCGAGTGCGTCATGAACCTTGTTTTACAACGAAGGGAACACGACCTGGTTGTATCAACATTTGGTCGCGGAATTTATATCCTTGATGATTATACCCCTTTGCGAAATTTAAGTTCTGAAACGTTGAAAAAAGAAGCCTTCATTTTCCCGATAAAAGATGCGAAAATGTTTGTTCAGGCCAACCCGTTTGCGTTCCGGGGTGTTGGATTTCAGGGTGCAAGCTTTTATTCGGCACCCAATCCGAAAGTTGGAGCAGTGTTTACGTATTATTTAAAAGATGAAATTAAATCGCTGAAGGAACAACGAAGAGACGAAGAAAAAGCGAGGCAGAAAGAAGACGAGGAAGTGAAATTTCCAGCCTACGATCGATTGCTAAAAGAAAAAGAAGAACCAACGGCTTATTTGCTTTTTACAATCACCGATGCCAATGGCAACGTCATCCGCAAAATCAAGACGACACCCAAAAAAGGCGTTAGCCGAATAACCTGGAATTTCAGGTATAATCCGGTTACCCCTGTTTCATTAAAACCGTTTGATTCTACTATCCCCTGGAATTCACCGGATATCGGCTATATGATTGTTCCGGGAAAATACAAAGTATCGCTTTCAAAATTTGTTGATGGCGAATTTACACAACTGGTAGCACCGCAGGATTTTGTCTGTGAACCGCTAAAAACCACCAAACTGCCTGCCAACGAAAGACTCACGCTCGATCAGTTCAATAGAAAGGTGGCTTCATTAACCAGGGCCATTTCCGGCGCAGATGCCTACCGAAAGTCGCTCGCTAATAAAATAACTTATCTTGAAAAAGCAGTGATCGATGGAGCTGATGTTCCTGACAGCATCTACAACGCCATTTTATCCATAAAAAAGGAGCTTGATGATATTAATATAGAACTAAACGGAGACCCGTTGAGGGCTAATTATGAAGGTGCTTCACCAACTTCAGTGAAAGATCGGGTCGATTTAATTACCGGCGCATTGTGGAACACAACGGCAGCTCCAACAACAACATTTAGGAAATCTTACGATGTGGCTGCCGATCAATTTGGTGGTTTATTACACGCGTTAAAATCAATCGATACTGAAGTCAAAGGAGTTGAATCGAAACTGGAAAAATATGGCGCTCCGTACACGCCGGGAAGATTTCCTGAGTGGAAAGAAAGTAACGATTAAAAATGGCGTTTTAAATGGCCATTGAAGTGGATCGTAAATTCATCGGAGAATTTAAATTTGAACGAGAATATTAAATGTTGGAGGGAAAAGTAAACTATACATTGGAATTATTAGGGGTGGAATTGGTGGTTTTTCCTTGCAAATTTAGCTCTTGCTTTTGTTACGAATTACGCTGGCTCCCGCTTAGCCGATCTCCGGCTTAGCGGCTTGTCCCATTTTTTCAACGGCAGTTAATCGATACTTTTCAACATTGAAAAAAGAACATTGGCATTCGATTTTATTTTGCAAAGTCGTTTAACTTAAGCGGCCAAAAACTGAAACGCGAAGTAACAGGCAAACAGCAATGTTTTATTTCAGAATCTTTGTTATTGGGAATGACACTTTTTGTAACACGTATCGGAAAAATAAATCGAATCAATATATCATTCCAGATACGTTAAAATTGAACAAGCTAAAGCTTTCAATTCTTGCAAATTAAATGATTGCAACAATTCGGAAATACATTGATAGCGACATTCAGGAGATTATGAATCTGTTCAATGGAGTTGTAGAAGAAGGCAATGCTTTTCTTACGGAAAATAATATGACCACAGCCCAAATGGAATATTGGCTTAAAAATGAAGAGACTGCTGCTTATGTCGCACTATCAGCTAATCGAATTGTCGGATGCTACATGCTCAGACCAAATTTGAAAGGGCGTGGCAAACACGTTGGGAATGCAACCTACTTTATATCAAAATCTTTTCGAGGACATGGGATTGGCTATCAGCTTGGGAAACATTCCTTGGAGGAAGCCAAAAATATTGGTTTTACGGCGATGCAATTTAATTCAGTCGTTGCAATTAATCAGTCTTCTAAAAACCGATGGCTAAAACTTGGATTTCAAGTGATAGGTGTCATTCCGAATGGATATCGCCTGTTGAACGAGACTTTTGTTGATATTATGATCTTATATAAAAAGCTATAAATTAGAATCTACAACTATTAGGTTTTCACACTACTGGAAACAACTGTTTTAAGCGCCTGACACATCACAACACCTATTTCTTCTTCGCTTGTTTTTCTTGCTGGTACAATTGAAACTGTTGCTTTATGGCTTCCCGAACCTGGTAGTCGTTATTGGTTTCGTTCAGGATGCCTTTGGAGTTGAAATAAACCATAAACGAATCAGCTTCAGCTTCGTCCAGTCCGGTCAGCTTCATTACGATATCTTTGTTGTAAAATTTTGAAAGGTGTTCCCAGCGTTTCTCCGAAACCATCACTTTGCGAACTTCGCGTTTTTGCTTTTCGCGGCGGCTCGTGTAGTACTGAATAAAGGAAGCTGGCGCAAATATA
>DATFMO010000644.1:0-5163 GCA_035266925.1 Sunxiuqinia sp.
CTCCGGAATAGCGGATTCCACCATCTGCGATCACTGGTACATCGCTGTCGCGCAGGCTTTTGGCTACTTCGTAAATTGCTGAAAGCTGTGGGATGCCAACTCCGGCAACTACTCGGGTTGTGCAAATTGATCCCGGGCCGATCCCTACTTTTACGGCATCGGCTCCTGCCATAACCAAGTCAGTTGCCGCTTCAGCCGTGGCAATATTGCCACCAACAAATTCCATCTCCGGATATTTGGCCTTGGCTTGTCGAAGCATTTCCAATACACTTTTGGAATGGCCATGGGCAGTATCGACAACAATTGCATCAACCTGTGCTTTCACCAGCTCATCAATACGATCCATCGTATCAGCGGAAACTCCAACACCGGCAGCCACTCGTAGACGTCCTTTTTCGTCTTTACAAGCCAATGGTTTATCTTTCGCTTTGGTAATATCTTTGTAAGTAACCAGTCCAATCAGCTTTTTGTCTTTATCGACAACCGGCAACTTTTCAATTTTATATTTCTGAAGAATCTCAGCCGCTTTTTCCAAATTGGTTGATTCAGTTGTAAAAACCAGGTTTTCTGAAGTCATCACCTCCGCGATGGGGCGAATCATGCGAGTTTCAAAACGAAGATCGCGATTGGTGACAATGCCAACCAAAATACCATTTGAATCGACGACCGGAATTCCACCTATTTTATAGGTCTGCATGATTTCCAACGCATCGCCAACAGTTTTTCCACGCGCAATGGTAATCGGATCGTAAATCATCCCATTCTCAGCTCGCTTCACGGTGATCACCTGCCTGGCTTGTTCTTCAATGCTCATATTCTTATGGATCACACCAATTCCACCTTCCCGGGCAATCGCAATCGCCATGGTTGAATCGGTTACAGTGTCCATCGCAGCGCTGACAATAGGGGTGTTTAATTTAATGGAGCGGGTAAAGTGCGAGCTTAAATCAACATCACGCGGCAATACCTCGGAATAAGAAGGAATCAACAAGACGTCGTCAAATGTTAGTCCCTCGGAAACAATTTTATCCGTATGAAATGACATTGCTGGGATTTTTTGATTTTAATCTAGGCCAAAACTACAAAAAAATACCGGATTTCACTTTTGTTTTCAGCTTGCAACTCGCTATTAAAAAAATTAAATTTCATTAAAATTTGTTAAGTTGAATCCGATTTCTTAATCATTGCAGAAAATAACTGTTTTTGAGCGAATTCAAATCCATATTAACCCGACACTGGGGCTATTCAACCTTCCGGCCATTGCAGGAAGAAATTATTCAATCGGTTGCTGATGGCAATGACACGTTGGGGCTGATGCCAACCGGCGGCGGAAAGTCCATTACTTTTCAGGTTTATGCCCTTTCAAAACCTGGTATTTGCCTGGTAATTACACCATTGATTTCGCTGATGAAAGACCAGGTTGAGAACCTCAATAAAAAGGGAATCAAAGCGCTGGCCATTCATTCTGGTTTGAGTCCCCAGGAAATTAAAATTGCCTTTGGTAATGCCGCATGGGGAGATTATAAATTTCTTTACCTGTCGCCTGAACGAATTGCTACTGAACGATTCCAGGAACGTTTGTCCACCATGGATGTGAATTTGCTGGTTGTCGACGAAGCGCATTGTATTTCGCAGTGGGGCTTCGATTTTCGGCCATCCTATCGAAGGATCACGGAGCTTCGACAATTGTTGCCTGATGTTCCTGTATTGGCATTGACTGCCACGGCGACCAGGGAGGTGGAGAATGATATTCAGCAACAGTTGAATTTCAAAAAGGAACATGTACTTCGTAAAAGCTTCTTTCGCGACAACCTGGTTTATGTGGTTCGGGAGCGAGAGGACAAGCTCCACTATCTGTTACAATCCGTACAGCGAGTGAAAGGGACAGGTATCGTGTATGTGCGAAGCCGGAAAATGACACGCGAAATCAGCGAGTTTTTGCGGAAAAATAAACTATCGGCTGATTATTATCATGCTGGATTAAGTGGCCCAAGCCGTGGGAAAAAGCAGGACGACTGGAAGAATGGAAAAACTCGTGTGATTGTGGCAACCAATGCTTTTGGAATGGGCATTGATAAAGCCAACGTTCGTTTTGTCATTCATTATGGACCAGCTGATTCGCCGGAAGCTTATTTCCAGGAAGCTGGGCGCGCCGGCCGTGACGGCAACAAAGCCTATGCTGTATTGATCTATGGAAAGTCTGATATCCTGGCCCTGAAAAAGAATATTGAAAAGTCATTTCCTGAAGTGGAAATTATTAAACGTGTTTACCAGGCAATTGGTAATACTTTTCAAATAGCCGTTGGCTATGGCAAAAATCAAACATTCGATTTTAACTTGGGTGAATTTGCTGCTAAATACCACATGCAAATCTCTGCCATTTACAACAGCTTGAAAATTCTCCAACGCGAAGGATATTTGGAGTTGACCGATGAATCGGATAATCCGTCACGGGTTTTCTTCATTGTCAATCGAGACGATTTGTACAAGTTCCAGGTGGCCAATTCGAGTTTCGACGGCTTTATCAAATTATTACTTCGTTCGTATTCTGGCGTTTTTTCGAATTATGTGCCCATTAATGAAGAAGTGCTGGCTGCTCGAGCTGGCGTCGATATTGAAACAGTATATCGTTTTCTGAATCACCTGAATGCCAACAAAATCATTCATTATATTCCTCGGAAGAAAACACCCTATATCTATTTCCCAAAAGAACGGGTGGATGTTAGTCGTTTGAAAATTTCGAAAGAAAATTATACTGATCGTCGGCACGACTACCAAAGCCGGGTGGAAGCCATGATTCATTATTCAACTCAGAAATTGAAATGTCGAAGCCAGGTGCTTTTGGCTTATTTTGGAGAGAAAGAATCTGTTCGATGTGGCAAATGCGATGTGTGCCGTGAACGAAATGAACTGGAATTGAGCACGCTGGAGTTTGATCAGTTGGCCGATGAAATAGAAAAGAACCTGGAAGAAGCCTGCTCTTTTGAAGAACTGATTATGAAACTCAAGGGCAATGAAGATCTAAAAATCAAGGTGATCCGCTGGTTGATGGATAACGGGAAAATTGTGCACCGGGTTGACAACAAATTGGAATGGAAGAAAAGTGAGCCCTCATGATTAACATTTGTTATAGCCCGAACCGGAAAATCTTTTTATTTTTGCATGTTTAAGTGAAAGATATGACCGACGAAAGTTTAAATCCAATCGTTTACTCGAAAGATGTTATTGAATTTGTAACGGTGGCCAATGAATATTGTAATATGGTAGAACAAGCATCTTCATTGCCTGCCAGGGATTTTTTAGATAAAGTTCAAAAAATCTTGCCGTTACTTTATTTGAAAACAACGGTTTTGCCAGAAATTCAAAGTGAAGAAGAGTTGGGGCTGGAGAAATTTGTGAATGAAGTGGATTATAATTTTCTTCAACAGAAGATCATGAATTTGTTGGGCGGGCACGATGATTTTCAGGAGGTTTTTGACCCGGGCATGCAGTTTAGTGAGGCTCCGCTGACTGAAAGCATTTCAGAGTGCCTGGCTGATATTTACCAGGATTTGAAAGATTTTTTAATGTCGTACCGGACCGGAGAGGAAGTATTGATGCAAGAGGCTCTCTGGACTTGCCTGGACAACTTTAAAAACTTCTGGGGACAACGATTAGTGAATAGTCTAAGAGCGATTCACATGCTGGTATACAGCGATCTGGATTTTGAGGATCAGGTGAATTTTTCAAACCCGGATGAGGACGATCCGGATGCAAATACCAAGCCCGATTGGTTGAATCAATTATTTAGGAATCAGGGAGAATAGATATGTTTATTGAGAGTATTACAAAAGAAGCATTGGCTGATTTGCCTTTACACGCCTTTGATGGTGAAATTGCTTTAGTTGAAAATGAACGACAATACGATGCAGCAATCAATTATTTGAAAAATCAGGAAGTATTGGGATTTGATACGGAAACAAAGCCTTCATTCAAAAGAGGCCAGGTCAATCAAGTTGCGTTGCTTCAATTAGCAACTTCCGAAAAAGCATTCATCTTCCGAATCAACAAAATCGGACTTCCAAACCGACTGAAAAATATTCTTTCCAACGAAAATATTACCAAAGTGGGAGTGGCCATCCGCGATGACATCAAAACATTGCAAAAAGTCAACCCGTTTACACCAGGCGGATTTATTGAATTGCAGGATGAAGTGAAGGATCATGGGATCCAGGATTTCAGCCTGAAAAAAATTACCGGCATTGTTTTGGGATTTCGGATTTCAAAATCGCAACGCTTGTCAAACTGGGAATCTGACGACCTGACTGATGCCCAGTTAAGCTATGCTGCAACTGATGCTTGGGTGTCGTGCGAAATCTTCAATTCGCTAATCGAAGCACAATCATGACCTTACCTGTTGTTACCTTAAAATCAGGGAAAAACCAATCGTTGAAACGATTTCATCCCTGGGTGTTTTCTGGTGCTATCAAGCATATCAGCCAGGAATTGGGAGAAGGCGAACTGGTTCGCGTTGTTTCCAATCGCAATGAGTTTTTGGGCATTGGTCAATACCAGATTGGCTCCATCACTGTTCGGATAATCACGTTTCAGGATGTAGAAATTGATCGCCGGTTTTGGAAGAAAAAGCTGGAACACGCTATTTTACTGCGACAAAGTTTGGGGCTGTTGAATAATTCGCAAACAAATGTATTCCGCTTGGTGCACGGAGAAGGAGACGGACTGCCCGGATTGATCATCGACTTCTATAATGGGACAGCCGTTTACCAGGCCCATGCTGTTGGAATGTATCACATTCGCCATGAAATGGCTGCATTGCTCAAAGAGTTGCTTGGTGATTTGCTGATGGCTGTCTATGACAAAAGTGAAAAAACATTACCTTTTAAAGCTGATATTCAGCCCCAAAATGGCTATTTACTTGGAGAATCGGAACCTTGTATTGTGAAAGAAAATGGCCTTTCGTTCCAGGTTGATTGGATCGAAGGCCAGAAAACAGGTTTCTTCATCGATCAACGTGAAAACCGGCAACTGGTGGAGCAGTTCTCGAAAGGGCGCGATGTACTGAATATGTTTTGCTACAGTGGAGGTTTTTCATTTTATGCGATGCAGGGGCAGGCCAAGCTTGTTCACTCGGTAGATTCCTCTGCAAAAGCCATTGATCTGACC
>DATFMO010000645.1:0-2642 GCA_035266925.1 Sunxiuqinia sp.
TAGGCTTTCCGTTCACCGTCATTTTTCCACGAACCAAGTAAAAAAACAGGTTTTCTTCCTCCTGAATATTCAAAAATAGTTTGCCGTCTTTCTGAAAATACAAGGTGCTCAATTGCAGCCCGATATCCGAAACGAAAGCTGCCTTTTTACCTTCCCATTCGCCAAAAATTAACTGGGCCTTTACTTTGCCATCATCCATCCGAACCGTCGGAATATCCTGCTCCTGCAATCCCTCGTAATAAGGTTCAGCCATCTTCGATCGTGCCGGCAAATTCACCCACAACTGCAAAATTTCCAATGGCCCGCCCTGCATTTTAAATTCAGGCGACGATACTTCCGAGTGAATCAGCCCTTTCCCGGCACGCATCCACTGCACACCACCCGAATTGATGACGCTTTTATGGCCATTATTATCAAAATGCACAATATCCCCTTCCAAAATAAACGTCACCGTCTCCATGCCCCGATGAGGATGCGGACCAAACGGCAAGCCACTATTATTCGGCTGATAAACCTGCGGCCCATGATGATTCAAAAATAAAAAAGGGTCCACATAACTGATCGACCGGGTCGGCAACACGCGATAGGTCACCAAATCCTGAATCGGGTCATTTTCCGGTTTATGAATGTGTTTTATGGTTCTCATAATTGTTTCGTTTTTGATGATCGTTCTATTTGATTTTGGGCGTGTCCCCGCCTTGCAGGACGGGGCCGGGCTATCCGCTGCAATCTTTTGTTCGTTCCTCACAAAAGGATTTTCGCTGCTATCCCTCACGCTCCGCTGTCCACTATACCTCAATGATTAGCTTGCCGACAGTGTGTCCGCTCTCAACCTGAGTGTGGGCATCTCCCATCCGCACCAGCGGAAAAACCTTGTCAACATGGGCTTTCAACCGCCCATCGCCGAAACGATCCGCCAACGCCTGCATGTCCATTCCGCTTGACTGCACCAACATGCGCTTGCCAATCACACCGCGCGCATTGGCTTTCTCTGTCACATCGTCATTCATGCCCGACACAATACTGATGATCGTTCCTCCTGGTTTTAGCACCTCCAACGACCGATCAATATAATCGCCGCCAATCGTATCAAACACCCAGTCCATTTTTTTGACCACCGATTCAAAAGGCTGTGCTTTGTAATCCACATGCTCGTCAGCTCCCATTGACAAGACAAAATCTTTATTTTTTGCCGATGAAGTTCCAATCACATATGCACCCTGCTCTTTGGCAATCTGGACTGCAAAATGGCCCACACCACCCGATGCTCCGTGAATCAACACGCGATCACCACTTTTAATTGACGCATGGTGCACCAATCCTTGCCAGGCGGTAAGAGCGGCCAGTGTACCGGCTGCAGCTTCTTCAAAACTTATGTTTGCTGGTTTTTTGACTAAATGTCCCTCAGTCGCCGAAACATATTCAGCGTAGGCTTTACCATGCCCCGGAAAGTTCACCATCCCAAACACTTCATCACCTACTTTCAGCTTCTTAACAGCACTACCTGTTTCGGCAATCATACCGGCAATATCCCACCCCAGGATCAATGGTTTTTCCTGCTCCAGTCTCGTTGCCAGAGCATTCCCCTTTCGGGTTTTAGCATCCACTGGATTAATACTAATGGCCTTCACCAGAACCAGAACATCGCTTTCTCCAACAACTGGTTTCGGCAATTCTGACAATACCAGGTTTTCGGTTCCCCCAAACCCATTTAATGTAATTGCTTTCATGGTTTCAGTATCTTTTAATTCTTTCAAATCCTGTTTCTTTTTTCACTTTGTTAAAACAGGCAAGCAACTCCTGATGTTTTTGAATATCGGATGTTTTTGTTTAATAAGTTCACAACTATTGAGAATCACTATGATTTTCGGTGGAAAAAAAGAATACTGAAAAGGATTCAATAAAAGTAGCCGTGGGTGGAACCTACGGAAATCGGGAAGATCGAGTACAGTAGAAAAATGAGGTCTCAAAGCCCGGATAACGCGTAGCGGTTACACATGATCGACTTTTTAGAGGATTGATTGAATTTCAACCGGACACCTATAATCTAAAATGAAATCGACTAACCAAACACAAATTAGCCGGTTGAACCCCTTTTGGGGTTCTAATATTATTTCTACACTATCACTCCGTAGGTACAACCTACGGCTATTGTTGTTAAACCTTCCGGGTTTTAATCACCTATGATTATGATAGCTTCCAAATTCTACAAAGTAACTCCAATCAACTATTTCTCTTTGTTGAACTATGGAAATTTTGCTTTAATTTATTTTTCTAAAAAGAATCTAATTCGAAAGATCCACTGAACTCCAATTAAAACTGCCCAAAAACAAAAAAACCGCCCATTTCTGAGCGGTTTTTTGTGCGGTGACGACGAGACTCGAACTCGCGACCCTCGGCGTGACAGGCCGATATTCTAACCAACTGAACTACGCCACCTTTTTTTCATTTGATTGGACGTAAAATCCTTTCAAAATGAAGAATGTTTTTTAAATAATTTTAGAACTTTTTAAGCGGTGACGACGAGACTCGAACTCGCGACCTCCGGCGTGACAGGCCGGCATTCTAACCAACTGAACTACGCCACCATTTCTCTTTAGAACCCTTGTGAAATGCTATTTTCAAAAGGCTCTGCAAATATA
>DATFMO010000646.1:0-2787 GCA_035266925.1 Sunxiuqinia sp.
ATTGGCTGACATACCCGGCGGGAATTGCAGCTAAACAAGCAACTGGAAAGCCATTGGTGATTCATGTGCATGCTACTGACTTTGATCGAAGTGGCGGCAGTGTGAATCCGAAAGTGTATGAGATTGAAAAACAGGGGATGGAAGCTGCTGATAAAATTATTACGGTTAGCAATTTGACCCGGAAAATTGTGATTGAAAAATATGGTATCCCGGCCGATAAAGTAGTGACGGTTTACAACGCAGTGGAGTCTGTACAGCATAAATCGAAGCTGAATATTAAAAAACGTTTCAATGAAAAGATCGTCACCTTCCTGGGACGGATCACCATGCAAAAAGGACCGGAGTATTTTGTTGAGGCGGCCTACAAGGTACTTCAGCGAATGGACAATGTCCGATTTGTCATGGCCGGAAGTGGTGACATGATGAATAAAATGATTCACCGGACAGCCGAACTTGGGATTACCGATAAATTTCATTTTACCGGTTTTCTGAAAGGCGAAGCTGTTTTTGAAATGCTGAACATCAGCGATGTTTATATTATGCCTTCTGTTTCTGAACCGTTCGGAATCTCACCACTGGAAGCTATGCAGTCAAATGTGCCTGTTATTATCAGCCACCAGTCGGGTGTTTCTGAAATTTTGAACTACGCTAAGAAAATTGACTTTTGGGATGTTGATGCCATGGCTGATGCGATCCATGGATTAATCCAATATCCTTCATTGTCGAAGATGTTTGTAAAAAATGGTAAGAAAGAAGCAGATAGTCTAAAATGGGATGATTCTGCCCGCCATGTTTATGATATTTATAAAAGCACACTAACAGCCTAATCCAAGTAATTTATATAATCCATTATTTTTCATGAAAACAATTTGTCTCTATTTTCAAGTTCATCAGCCATTGCGCTACCGCCAATTTCGGTTTTTCGATATTGGAAACAACGAATATTATTACGACGACTACTCCAATGAGACCATTCTCAAACGAGTAGCCAACAATTGCTACTTACCAACCAATAAAATGTTGCTTGATCAAATCAAAAAGTACAAAGGGGAATTCAAAGTTGCCTTTTCCATTTCCGGAGTTGCACTTGATCAATTTCACCTCTATGCACCGGAAGTCATTCACAGTTTTCAGGAACTGGTGCAGACCGGATGTGTTGAATTTATAGCAGAAACGTATTCGCATTCGCTGGCTGCGATTGCCGATACCGAAGAATTTAAAAAGCAGGTTGAAAGCCATGCTGAACAAATTGAACGATTGTTTGGGCAGCGTCCAAAGGTATTTCGAAATACCGAGTTGATCTACTCGAACGAAATTGGAACAATCGTTTCTGAACTTGGTTTTGACGCTATTTTGGCCGAAGGTGTCAATCCAATTTTTGGACCCAATCATCCAGGATTTGTTTACAAGAATACCCTTGATTCTAACCTAAAAGTGCTGCTTCGCAATTTCCCGTTAAGTGATGATATTGCTTTTCGTTTTTCAGACGAGTCCTGGAGTGAATGGCCACTAACCACAAAAAAATATATTTCCTGGTTGAACCGGGGAAATCAAGATAATGAACTCATTAATCTTTTCATGGATTATGAAACATTTGGGGAGCATCAAAAGAATGATACCGGCATAAACGATTTTCTAAAATCGTTTGCATCAAACGTTCTTCACAATTCGCAATTTAAGTTCATGACTCCTTCAGAAGTCGTCGCAAACAAGCAGCCGGTTGACGTCCTCGATGCTCCCCACCCCTCTTCATGGGCTGACTGTGAGAAAGATCTTTCGGCCTGGTTGGGCAATGAAATCCAGCAAGAAGCTTTCCGGAAGTTGTACGATTTATCAGAAAAGATCAGCCACTGCGATGATCGCAAATTGCTGAAAGATTGGCAATACCTGCAAACGAGCGATCATTTTTATTACATGAGTACTAAGTCGCTGAGCGATGGTGAAGTACATGCCGATTTTAATCCATATGATTCGCCCTTCGATGCTTTTATCAATTATATGAACGTGTTGAATGATTTTAAAATTCGTTTGGATCGCTCAATTATTCAAAAGAAGAAAGCCATGCTCAATTGGCGGAAAAAGGAACGTGCTTACACATTGAGTTAAAAAAATAGAATCAGTTTCAAAAGAAAATCGAAATCAAATGAGTATAAAAAAACAGTATTTAAAGAAAGAACCGGTATGCAAGGTGACATTTCGAATTGCAAACGGTCACGGACTGGAGGCTAATGATATCAGGCTTCTTGGAGATTTTAACAATTGGGATGCATCTACTGGGTCGATGAAGAAATTGAAAAGTGGTGAATTTACGCAAGTGTTAAAATTAGAAACCGGACGGGAATATCAGTTCCGTTATTTTGTTGATGGTGCTTTTTGGGAAAATGAACCTGAAGCTGATAAGCTCATTCCCAATGGTTTTGACAAAGATGATTATAATTCAGTGATCGTGCTTTAGTCAGATTAGATAGATTGCAAGGAAGGGTAAACGGCAGCATCTTGTTTTGTTACAGTAATAATTCATTTTTGGAAAGTGAATAGTTTGCCCTTCTATTTTACTCCTACCAATCGGTCAATATTTCACCGTGGTAGGAGTATTTTTTTGCCGTAGACATTCTTCCCGAAAAATAAACTTACACTCAATGAAGACAGGTGATGATTGATTCCTAAAATATTCTTATTTTGAAGAAACAGGATTGAAGATGGTTTTCAATTCCTAAAAATGCGCTATGGAACTCGATCTTTTAAAGGATATTGTCATCATATTTGCCTTGTCAACAGCCGTGAATT
>DATFMO010000647.1:0-7210 GCA_035266925.1 Sunxiuqinia sp.
ATGATATTCCATCTTTGGTTTCAATGAACCAGGTACCCGGAGAAGGATTGTAATCCACCTCATAGTCGCTGTCATTTAACTTCGGATTGCTATAATTTGGATTGTCAATGACAAGGTGATTGACATAGCTCACTCCGTGGTTGGTCAGTGTGGCCGCAAATCCATTGATCTTGAAATTGATTTCGTCATCGTACATCTTTACACCTGACTTTGCCAGTGGAGTAGCTGACCACCATTCCAATCCAACAGTTCCGGCAGGCCCAACTCCAAGGTGACCTTGTGATAAACTATCCAATACCCAGGTTTTTCCGTTCAGGTTATCAACCCCACCACTTAAAAAGATGAATTTTTCATCGGTAAAGATTGAATAATCCGTTTTCGTTTGGGTGATTGTTTTTGATATTGAAGCTGTACCGCCTTTGGTAATCAAAGTCATGGTTACTGTATAATCGCCCGGAAGCGAATAAGTAGCTACAGGGCTTTGGTCGGTTGATTTTTTACCATTCCCTAAGTCCCAGGTAGGAATTCCTGTGACCGATGATGTATTTTGAAGAGCGAACTGAAAATCATTGTCTCCGGGAGTGATCGTAAAATCGAGTTGATCAGCAGTTGGAGCCGGCCCGATATTAATCGCATCTTCCATTTGGGGTTTGCAGGCAAACATTGCCAACAGAAGGATTGCCAATCCGGTTAGTTTCTGTATATGTGTTATCTTTTTCATTTTCCGTAAATTTTAATTTTTTGATATCAAAACCAAGTTTACTTGTATGCAGGAACCATTTGCATCAATACGCCGGAATTGGTATTTCGAAGTTCACTGGCCGGAACCGGGAACATACCGCCCCAGGTATTCGGATCGTAGACACGTGGAGCAAAATCGTCCGGGTTGGTTACACCAGCAGGAACATCACTGAAACTTTCAGCAATTTTTGAAGCCGTATAATCTTGTCCACGACGAAGCAGGTCCCATTTACGTAAACCTTCGCCACCAAACTCAACACGTCTTTCGTGGTAGATATCATCCAAAGTGATGGAGGATTTAGCGGCATCGGCGCCCAATGAACGGGTGCGAACCTGGTTGAAATAGTTCAGTGCTTTAGTTGGTTGGTCATCCATCTCCAACTCAGCAGCCATCAACAGAACTTCAGCATAACGGATGTCCACAAAATTGCGTGGGAAGTTGTGGCTAGGATCACCACCTGAACCAATGTAGGCATTCAACGCCATGTATTTCTTGTTGAAGAAACCCGTATTCATAAAGGCGTGGGTATAGCTGTTCAATTTTTCATCGGCATTATAAATCGTTGCATCTCTTCTTGGGTCACCATCCTCAAACTCGTTATACAAGCTCCAGGTGGGAACACCTAATGACCAACCCGGGAAAATAGCATCATTATCTCCATCCGGATTACGGACACTGTACCATACAGAAGCAAAGTTTCCGTTGATGTTCCAGCCGCCCCAGTCGCCTGACTTAGCCTTATCAGAGTATTGAATTTCAAGCAATGACTCGGCATTATTTTGGTTTTCCCAATCCCACAGATCCGCGTAATTCGGTAACAGCTGGTATTCACCACTGGCAATAATATCTTCCAGCGCACTGACTACATAACCTTTGTCGATGGTTGTTGAACCGTCAGTCCAGTTCGAAACGCCCAATACTGGCTTGGCAAAGCCTTCGTGGTACATGTAAATACGTGCCAATAAAGCTTGCGCTGCACCTTTTGATACGCGTCCTTTTTCCGAAGCAGGAATATGAACCGGCAAAACAGCGATGGATTTCAACAAATCACTGGCAATCTGGGTGAAGATTTCATCGGGCGTATTTTGAGGAATGGTTTTGTAATCCTCCACACTCGGAAGAACTTCTGTGATAATGGGTGCATAGCCATAACTACGAACCAGATCCCAGTAAAAATAAGCACGTAAAAACAAAGTCTCAGCTTCCAGGCGGTCTTTCAAGCCATCCGTCACCCAATTCACGCCGTCTTCTTTTCCAAGGTAAAGATTGGCGCGATAAATTCCAGAGTACAAACGGTTCCACAAATCGCTGGCCGAGTTGTTTTCCGGAGTCATTTTTGACATCTCCATTTCCTGCCACTGGCTCATGTCGTTTACGTTGGCACCGCCGCAGAAAGCGTCGTCAGAGAAAATATCGGACATCGTGGGAATAAACTCCCAGTTTTGTACCGCATAGGCATCGTAAACAGCGGTCACTGCCAGAAAGGCCTGATCTTCTGTTTTGTAGTAGTTGGCTTCAACCTGCCCGGTTTTGGGCTCCAGCTCCAGAAACGACTTTTTACAAGAGATGCTCCCAAAAGTTAAAGCCAGGATTGAAATTATAAATAATATATTCTTTTTCATCTTTTTCGAATTTTAAAAATTGGCTTCATTAAAACGTCACATTAATACCTCCCATAACCGTACGGGCTTGTGGATAAATGTCGTGGTCAATTCCATTGCTGAAGACGCCACCTCCAATTTCAGGATCATATCCTTTGTATTTGGTGAATGTCAACAGGTTTTCAGCAGAAACATAAAAACGTAGTTTTCGAATCTTCAGGAAGTCCAAAACTGATTTCGGCAATGTGTAGCCTACTGTCATGTTTCTCAACCGGACAAAGCTGGCATCGTGTACAAAAAAGTCACTCACTGTTTTCATGTTTTGGTTATCATCCACAAATGTGACACGTGGGTAATAATTTGATGTTCCAGGTCCCGTCCAGCGGTTCAGCCAATCTTCACGGTAGTTGGTTCCATTCATATCATACCGGCGAGTTGCATCATAAACTTCTTGTCCAAGCGCTGCATAAAGGAACATGTTAAAATCGAAGCCGGCATACTCAAGGCTCAGGTTAAAACCACCTGTAAAATCAGGATAGGGTGAACCTAATGACACACGGTCAGCATCGGTGATAGCACCATCGCCATTGGCATCCAAAAATTTGATATCACCAGGTTTTGCTTTTGGCTGAATTAAACCACCATCGGCATTGGTGTAAGCTGCAATTTCTTCTGGTGTTTGGAATATACCATCCGTTTTTACTCCGTAGAAAACTCCCATTGGTGTGCCAACTTCGGCATACAAAACACCTGACTGGCCAAATCCACCATCACCGCCTTGCAGGCGTTTTTCTGAATTCTGAATATCCAGAACCTCGTTTTTATTGTAGGCACCATTCACCGAAGTTTCCAGGTAAAGTTTGCCCAACTGCTTCTTGTAGCTCACTTCGGCTTCGAATCCGGAGTTACGAACTGAACCACCATTGATTGTTGGCGCTGAGTTACCGACCAATAAAGGAACAGGAGCAGTCACCAACCAGTCTTTAGTTGTTTTGACGTAATAATCGAGTGTCACCCTCAAGCTGTTGCCCAAAGTGGCAAAATCAATCCCGGCGTTAGTTTGCTCTGATGTTTCCCATTTCAGTGACGGGTTCGCAATTTTAGTTGGTTGGGTTCCATTATATTGGGTTTTGCTATCCCCGAAGTAATAGATATTTTGGTTTCCAATAATTGATGTATATCCAAAGTCACCAATATTTTCGTTACCGTTTTGTCCCCAGCTCAAGCGAAGTTTCAGAAGGTCAACTGCGTCGGAAGCACTGCTCATGAAGTTTTCGCGTGATACCACCCAACCAGCTGCAACCGATGGGAAATAACCGTATTTATTTTCTGAACCGAAACGAGAAGAACCATCCCTACGCAGGGTCGCAGTCAACATGTAACGATTCATGAAATCGTAATTGACACGACCAAATAAAGAAGCTACCGTGTGCTCTGAATAACCACCTCCTGTATTCATACTTTCAGGATCTGTTGCATTGTCAATGTATGAGTGTGCAAAATCATTAAAAATCACATCTTTTTTGCTTCCGCTTAAGTTATCGTGCATGTCTTTGAAAGCTGTGGTACCAGCCATTAAAGTGAAGTGATGTTCTTCAATTGATTTATCGTAAGTCAACACATTCTCAAAGTTCCAACGTGACCAGATGTCCATAGAACGTGAAGCCTGGTCAGTCGTGGTGAAGTGCAGCGCATCCAAATTATAAAATGGTGTGTAGCCACGAGTGTCAACCAATGAAAATTCTCCGCTATATGTTGACTTGAATTTCAAGCCATTCAAAGCTGAATTAATTTTTCCAAAGTCGATCTCAGCAAATAAGCCACCAATCAATTTGTTGGTTTTTGTTTCTGAATGCAATTGATCCAACAAAGCAATGGGGTTGGTAATTTCCTGCAACCCCAAACCAAAATCTTCTGGTGTTGCCCACGAACCATCTTCAAACTTAACCGGGACAATTGGTGGCATGTTGACTGCCTGTGCCAATCCATTTCCAAAGTGGTTATTGGTATCAATTCCTCTACTAGTGATATGGGCCAAATTCAGGTTAGTCCCAAATTTCATGAAACCAAATTCACTAACTGTGTTGATTCGGTAAGCGAATTTTTCATACGACGATTTGCCTTTTGCGACAATACCGTCTTGCTTGAAATAATTCAGCGAAGAAGAGTAGGTAATCTTGTCACCACCACCTGTTAACGAAATGGAATGGTTTTGCTTGGGTGCATCATAATAAAACATTTCATCCTGCCAATCAGTGTTGTTGGTGTAATTGGCCATATCTTCAGCAGAAAATTTTGGAGCCAATCCGCCGTTGATCGCTGCCTCATTGGTCAGCATCATGTATTGCTGGCCGTCGAGCAAACGCAATTTCCGCCATGGATTTTGAAGGCCATAATAACCATCATAACTCACTGTCATTTTCGAGTCTTTACGGCCCTTTTTAGTGGTAATCAAAATAACACCGTTGGCACCACGTGCTCCATATATAGCTGCAGAAGCTGCATCTTTCAATACCTCAATGGATTCAATGTCATTCGAGCTTAAGAAATCAGTTCCTGAGCCACTCATCGGCAGTCCATCAATAATGTAAAGTGGTTCTGCATCGCCATTGGTACCTATACCACGAATACGTACTGAAATGTTATCTCCAGGCTGACCAGAGTTACTGGAAATAACAACACCTGCAGTCTTTCCTTGCAGGGCCTGAGTAACGCGCATATCAGCCGTTTTGCTCAGCTCTTCGCCACCAACTTTGCTGATTGCACCAGTTACTAAACTTTTTTTCTGGGTGCCGTAACCAACAACAACAACTTCATCAACGCCAACATTCTGGCCTTCCAGAGCAACATCTATCGTGCTTCGTCCGTCAACGTTAATCGACTGAGTTTGCATTCCAATGTAAGAGAACACCAAGGTTCCGTTTGCTGGTGCTTTCAACGCGTAGTTCCCGTCAATGTCTGTAATGGTACCAGAAGTTGTACCTTGAATAACTACAGACACACCAGGAAGTGATTGTCCATCTTCTTTAGATGTTACACGCCCTGAAACGGAAATCTCCTGGGCATATAAGCTCACACTAAAGACAGAACAGAATAAGAAAAACAAGATTCTTTTCATAAAGTAAAGTTTTTAGATCGCAAATAATTTTTCTTTGACAAAATTCAAATCTTGGGGTGAAGATGGAATGTTAGAGCAGGACAGTCAAAAAACAACCCACTTCAATAGTACTACACCAGCTTATTAACTACTACAACAAAACCCCTACAGATAAAACATTATGTATCTGTTTTTCTGATATATACAACTTTTAAAAAAGACTAAATTGATACATCAACCAAAAACATGCTGTACAACAGGATAGTTAAATCTGGGAGATAAAAGTTGCCAGGTTGGTATCGCGATCGAGATCCAATTTTTTCCGTAAACGATAACGGCTGATTTCGATGCCCCGGGTGGAGATATTTTGCAAGGCTGCAATTTCTTTGGTGGAGATGTTCATTTTAATGTAAGCACACAGTCGCTGTTCCCGCGGAGTCAGTGATGGATACTTTTCATTCAGACTTTTGAAAAAGTCTTCATGTACCTCATCAAAATAAGTTTCGAAAAGCTCCTTTTGCTTTTTATCATCAAACTCTTTGTCAATCCGATTAATAATCAAACTTATTTTTGATTTCACGCTACTATCAGCCGCTTGTTTTTGGAGACCTTTTAATTCAGATTTGAGTTTACCGAGAAATTTATTTTTTTGAACAATGTTCATGGTTTGATTAGCCAAATCTTTATCCATATGAACCATTTTACCGCGCAACTGCTCATTACGCAGCTTGACGATTTCCCGCTCTGAAATCAATGCTTCACGTTGATACTCTTGCACTTTTTTTCTGTACTCTTGCAGGCTTTTAAGACGTTCTCTGCGCTTTGAAACCTGAATACGATGATACACACCCCAAACAATGAGCCCGATAATTATCAGGCCCGAGAGGATGTATACCAGGTAGGCTAAATTGGATCGATACCAAGGTGGGCTGATGTAAAAGGTAAAACTGGCTACTTCACTTTCATTCTGAAAAGGGTCGGTACTTTTCACTTTAAAAGTATACGTTCCTTCATGCAGGTTCATGAACTCACAACTGGGCTCATCAGACCAAGCCGACCAATCAGTACTATAGTTTTCAAGGAAATAGCTATACCTGATCTTATTTAGATTTTTATACTCTGGAGTGGAATAAGTGAATTCCAGGTTATTTCCTTTGTACAAAAAAGTTACCGAATCCTCTGGTAGCGGCTTGGTAATCGAAGAGGGATAGAAGGATCGTTGGTTGGTCAAATTGACAATCTCACGAATATAAGTTTTAAATCCCGTTTCAGAATTGACACGGTAACTGGGTGTGTAGTGAGCCAAACCATTTTCAAGCGAAATGAATGTATTTTGCCGATCCACTGTATTGATATTTTCAAATCCAGCGATAATTCGCCCGGCCAGCTTCTCAAAAGGCGCTTTTACCATGGTGTAGGTGCCATCTTCCTGGAAACGCAAAACCCCGGGAACACCGCCTGCCACAAACCACAAATTTTTATACTGATCTTCTTTGATGTAGTCAATGTCGTTTTGCTCTCCAAACAACTCATTGTAATAATCAGATCGTTCAAAACGATTGGTTTTCTCATTAAAGGTATAGAGTCCATTGGGCGAAGTGTAAACATTTTCGTCTCCAATAGTCATCAAATTGACGTAAATATCTGATGGCAATCCATCCTTAGAATTGTAAAAATCAACGTGAGTGACACTATCCAACGCGTTGTTTAACTGGATGCGGAAGACTCCTTTAAAACCATGACTCATCCAAATGTTTCCCTCCTTGTCTT
>DATFMO010000648.1:0-7314 GCA_035266925.1 Sunxiuqinia sp.
CCAACTATTTTTAAACTGATTCTGGTCGTTAGCTTAATTTTTGCTGAAACTGATCTATTTGCACAAAGCAAATCCGACCGGCTTTTTGACACGTTCCAAAACAAACCGGGCGTCACTTATTTTGCATTTACGAAGAATATGAATGACGCATTCAACATTGACCTGGATGAGGGACAAACCATTTCAGGCGATCTTCAGGAAATTCGTTTCCTGTCCTACAACCCACATAAGGGAAGTTTGACTGGGAATGATTTTATGCACAAAGCTGTTGGACTGCTCCCACACAGCTACAAACAATTGCTGGCGGTGGATGATGACAGTGACGCTGAGATTTGGATGCTGGGCAACAAGCGAAAAGCCAAAGAATTCCATGTGTTTGTGCATAACAAGTCATCGCAGGACCTGCAGTTCGTGGTGTCTTTTTATGGCGATTTTGATATCAAAAAAGACATGGATGGCATCCGGGAAATCAGCATGAGCATGTCGAAGGAGGAATAGTCGCAGTTGCCAGTATCAGTTGGCAGTAAGGGACACGATATGTCGTCTCTTGGCTCCATGTAAAAATTCGCTGTGACTAATGATAATTTACAAATAACCAGTTAATCCCATTTTACAATGAAGAAAATCAATGCCATAAGTTTCGTCTTTTTATTCTTATTGCTATCATCATGCATGTTTACTCACTCCCGTTCTAAACATGTAGTAATTGTTGATCGGAATGAATTAATTGGAAAGTGGAAGGTAATTCAAACTGATGTGACCGATTTAAAAGATAATGTTGGCGATGGAAAGGTGATTGCTTTCAGTTTAAAAGCCGATTCTACAGCCCATATTTATTTTAAGAATACCGATGGACTTGAGAAAAAGGAGGGCCGATGGTATTTTAGTTTATCAAAACATATTGGAACAAAAAATCATGGATCTACAATCAATACTGACTTATTGGTGTCATTTATGATTTCAGAAAACCATAGTTATCAACTGGCTTTGAAAATAGACAAGAAGGATGAAGAGTGTATTTTGAGTAGCGGTGAAGAGAAGTTTGAAAAATTATAGGGCTTGATAAAAAAGATGATAGGTTAAATATTGAAAATCGCTTTGCTAAGTAGGGACACGACATGTCGTGTCCGGGCTCAATAAAAAAGAAAAAGCCGAAATCAACAACCAATTTACAAATGACTAAAAAATAATATCATGAAACGTTTAACAAAATCTTATGACCGAAGAATCGCCGGTGTTTGCGGTGGAATCTCAGAGTATATCAATCCTGAACTGGATCCGATCCTGGTGCGGATTGGCTTTGTGGGACTCACCTTCTTCAACCCGTTGATGCTCGTGGTGTACCTCATTTTAGCCATCGCCATGCCCGATGCGGAAACAGCACGGTAAACGGCTATTCGTTAAAAATCAGACAAAAGAGAGTCTCTTTTTCCGGGATTGATTTCACGGACAGGCTGCCGCCATGCAGTCGCATAATTTGACGGGACAAGCTTAACCCAATGCCACTGCCATTTTCACGCGTGGTAAAAAATGGGACAAAAATCTCATCCAGCAACTCTTTGGGAATTCCCGGGCCATTGTCTTTCACACAAACTTCAACCTGTCCTTTTGTATTGAAGCCGGAAAGCAATTCAATTTGTCCACCTGTTGCGCCGGACAGCGCTTCACGAGCGTTTTTTACCAGGTTGATCAGCACCTGCGAAATCATTTTTTCATCCGCTTGAATCCGGATGTTTGGGGTCTTCGTGTTAATCCTCAGGCTAATTTCCGACTCTTGGTTTTGGGCTTTATTTAGCAGTAAAATCTTTTCCAGTAACTCATGCACCACGATTTCTTTTTTCTGGGGTTTCGGCAATCGCGTGAGTTGCCTGTACGATTCCACAAAACTCACCAAGCCTTTTCCCTGTTCCCGAATTATTTCCAAGCCGCGAATAGTCGTGGAAATGATTTTTTCATTGATTTCGTTCGGAGAAATCGCTTGTCCATCTTTCTGAAAATAGTTGCTCAAGCTCTCAGAAAGTGAGGTAACCGGCGCGAGTGAATTCATGATTTCATGGGTGAGCACCCGAATCAGCCGCAGCCAGGAATCCAACTCCTTTTCATCCAATTCTTTGTTGATGTCCTGAACAGAAAGTAAGGTCAGATATTGGTCCCGGTTTTTAAAGGAACTGGCGCGAACCGAAACATTGATTTTTCCCTGTTTGCCATTGATTGGAATTAATCTTTGGCCTTGTTGCTGAATTTGCCGGAGCGTATTTTTGAAATTGGGGTCCACTTTTTCCAGTTGCTGTAAATGCGTGAATTGTTCCAACCCCAGTAATTTTTTAACCGCGCTGTTTGCGTGGAGCACAAATCCTTGTTCATTGTAAGTTAGTATACCGGTATTCACATGTTCAATCAATGCCCGGAAGTATTGTTCCTGCTGGTGATTTTCAATTTTTATTTGCTGAAATTTGTCGTTCACTTCAGTCAAACTTTCGTTGAGTTGCTGGATGATTTTGTCATTCTTTCGAAATGGAAATGCCTGGCTAAAATCTTCATTTTTGATGGCTTCAAAAAAGTAATTGATGCGTTCATTGACGCTATTCTGATAGTAAATCAGGTTGAAGATCAGCGCAATCAAAGTCAGCACAAGAATCAGACTGAGGTAGAAATAATCTTTCGAAAAAAAGGCCCACCCGGCAGCGAATGCTACCAGCGCAATGATCACGATACGAATCAAAATATGGAGTAGAAACGACCGATTCATCCGATGTCGAATTTTTTCATTTTGTTGTATAGGGTTTGTCGCGTAATTCCCAGTTGTTCCGCAGCTGCAGTAACATTGCCGGGATTTTTATCAAGGGCAAGCAGGATTATTCTTTTTTCCATTTCCTCAAGTTTCAGCGTATCAGTTTCCGCTTTGATGCCGGTCACCGGGCGCAGGAAAAAATCGTCTGCATTCAGAATGTTGTTTTCACTTAAAATCACCGCTTTCTCAATACTGTGCTCGAGCTCACGGATATTACCCGGCCATTGATATTTCAGCAATTTTTCCTGGGCCTGGTGATTCAGTTTTAAGGCGGGTTTGTCGTATTTGTAAGCATATTTTTTCAGAAAGAATTCAGCGAGAACGAGGATGTCATTTCCCCGGTCACGCAGTGGCGGAATTTCAATTTGAATGGTGTTGATCCGGTAAAGCAAATCTTCACGAAACAGTCCTTTTTCAACCAAATCTGGCAGGTTTTTGTTGGTGGCACAAATCAGCCGGATATCAATCGGTATGGGCTGGTTGGAGCCAATACGGGTGATTTCGCGATTTTGCAGCGATGCCAATAATTTTGCCTGGAGATGAAACGACAGGTTGCCAATTTCATCCAGAAAGAGTGTGCCATTGTTGGCCACTTCAAACTTACCTGCCCGGTTGTCGCGGGCATCGGTAAAAGCACCTTTCACATGCCCAAACAACTCACTCTCAAACAACGACTCGGTCACGGCTCCCATGTCAACACTCACCAGCATCTCGTTGCATCGGTTCGAAAGGCGATGGATCTCACGGGCAATGAGCTCTTTGCCGGTTCCATTTTCCCCAGTAATCAGTATGTTGGTATCGGTTTTGGCCACTTTTCGCACAATCTTCAACACGTGCATCAACTCAGGCGATGAACCAATAATAAATTTCTCGTCCTTGTTGATGACCTGTTTCAAGTCCTTTTCTTTTTGCCGCAGGTGCTTGACTTCCATACGCGACAGGCTCAATTGCACGGCCGACTGCACGGTTGCCAGCATCTTGGCATTTTCCCAGGGTTTCAAAATAAAATCAGTGGCCCCGGCTTTCAGGGCTTTCACAGCAAGTTCTACATCACCGTAAGCAGTGATCAGCACTACGGATAGATCTGGGTGGTTTTCCTTGATTTGTTGCAACCAGAAAATGCCTTCATTGCCGGTATTCACTCCAGCTTTGAAATTCATATCCAACAAGACCAGGTGATAGTGATTTTGCCGAAGTTCAGTAATCAGCAGGTTGGGATTCGACAAACATTTTACATGGTCAAATTCGGGCATCAAAAGAATCTCGAGTGCACTGAGCACACTCTTGTTATCGTCAACAACTAAAATATTTCCTTTGGCCATTTTATTTCAAATTTTAAGATTCGATATCTTGAAGTCTTGGATGGCTGGTGGTATTTCATCTTCCACGACATGTCGTGGACCTACGAAGAACCAATTGCCAACAGCCACCCCAAGCAATCAAACGATATAGTTGTAGGGCCACGGCATGCCGTGACCGAAATTTTTACATCGTCCCTTTAATTTCCTGAACTAAAATTACCACACCAGATGGGATAGGTCAATAATTTGTCAAAAAAATTTACAGATTAATGTCAATATATTTTACAAGTCATCCATGTTGTGTCGGTTAAGAGATAGGTAGTCAGCTGTTTATGATTTTGGTGCCAAATTAGATATACCTGAATTGAAAACGCAAAACAGAAACGAAACAATAGGAGGTCAACGTCATGAAAACAAAAACCAACAAGTCAGCAACAAGAAGCAGGATGTTTCAATGGATTGTTCTTGCTACATGTACTTTCATTCTTACGCTTCCAGCTCATTCCAGAACAATCGGCAAAATTCATTTCAGTAAAGCTAAATCAGAGTTGAAATCCACCCAGACCTATTTGGAAACTGCAATTGACAAAAAGCTGGAGATCGAAAACTGGATGACCGATGATGTTCATTTTGGAGCATTAAGCGGACTGTTTCAGATTGAAATAGAAGCAGTATTGGAAATAGAACCTTGGATGACCAGTGAAAAACATTTTGCCAATTGCCTCTCGTATGAAAAGGAATTGGAAATTGAGCCCTGGATGACCGACGACTATTACTGGCTGCTCAAAACCAGAACTCCGGTACTTGTCGATAACCTCTCCAATGATCAATCAATCATGGCAGACTGTAAATGATTTACACAGAAGGTTGTCAAATTATTTGACAACCTTCTGTTAGTGGGGAAAGCTAATTAGAAGTAAGTCAGTTAATTAGTGTTTTGGCATTGAAATAGAAGTTGAATCAGAAAGTCGAAAACATGCGCGGACGAAATAAAATCATATTACTCATCTTATTTGCAAGCATATTTAGGCCATCATTTGCCCAGGTTCAGGAAACCTGGAGCTTGAATAAATGTATTCAGTATGCTTTGGATAATAACCTGGCTAATCATTTATACACGCTGGATGAGCAGTCCGCAAAGATCGATGTCAGCCAGTCGAAATTAAATTTGCTACCGTCCATTTCAGCATCATCTTCAGCGGGCTTGAGCATTGGCCGTTCGGTCGACCCAAATACAAACGGCATTGTTAACAAAGAATTTTTCAACAATTCTGAAAATATCAACTCAAGCTTGACAATTTTTCGTGGTTTCATCCAGATGAACCGCATCGCCTACTCGAAATTTCGGTTGCAGGCAGCCCATTGGCAAAAGATCAATAACCAGGACGATTTGGCTTTTAACGTGTTGATGGCGTACTACGATGTAGCCTATTATCAAGGGGTGGTGGACATTGCCAACGAACAACTCAAATTGTCTGAATTCAACCTCAATAAAACAAAGAAGCAGATTGAAGTGGGCCTGAAGGCGAAAACTGATTTGGCAGAAATTCAGTCCACTTATGAAAAGGAAAAGCTGAACCGTATTCAGGCGGAAAATAAGCTGCTGGAGGCACAGTTGAAACTGTCACAACAAATGAATTTACCAGGGAGTAAATTAATAGGTATCGATGTCCATGAAGGAGAGCCTGCTGCTGTGGCCAATCTTCTTTCGGCGGCAGACTCCCTTTATGGTTCTTTCGCGCAGTTTTCGCCCTTTGTAAAAATGGCCGAAGCTGAATTGCAAGCGGCATCCAAAAGTGTCGCCATTGCCCGTGGGCAGTATTTTCCTTCCGTTTCAGTTGGGGCTTCCATGAGCACCGGCTATTACGAAACCAATCGCGATCAGGATGGCAAAATCATTCCGTTTGGCGATCAGTTTGATAACAACATGAACAAGTATGTGGGCGCCTCTATCTCGATTCCTATTTTTGGGAAGAACCAGGCACGGAGTGAATTGCATAAAGCAAAAATTGCCGAGGATCAGGCGAAGACACAGGTGGAGCAATACAGACAGCAAGTTTACTATGAGCTGGTGAACAACAGCCGGGCGATGCAGGCTTATTTCCGCGAATTTGTTCAGAGCGAAAAACAGGTGGAAGCCGACCAGCTGTCTTACCAGGCAGCACAACGAAAATATGATGAAGGACTGATTGATATCATCGAACTTTTAACGGTGAAAAATCGACTGGCGGAGGACAAAGCACAACAATTGTTATCACGCCTGCAGTGGGAGATCAAAAGCAAAGTGCTCGAGTTTTACAAAGGCGTTCGCTTTTGGGAATAATGGCAACGGCATGGGGCAGAGAGCAAGGAGCACGGGGCGTAGGGTCACGGCATGCCGTGACCGGGATTGGGAAACAGATATAAGAGTAAGGAGCAGAGGGCATTGAGCCCGACGTAATTTGGAATTTGAAACATGGAATTTGGAATTTGTCCCGATAGCTATCGGGATTGGAATTTGGAAATTAATACGACTAGATATGTCAATGGATCGCGTTATTGAAAAGAAAAAGGGGCTGAAAATGAAGCACCTGTATTGGGGAGGTGGAATTGCCCTCTTTTTGTTCCTGCTGTACCAGGTGTTCTTTACGGAGCATCAATCGGTGTTTCGGGCTGAAAAAGACAAGCTGACCATCAGTACCGTGGAAGATGGCCAGTTCAACGATTACATCACCATCATCGGCCAGGTGGAACCGATTTCCACGATTTACCTCGACGCCGAAGAAGGTGGCCGGGTGAAAGAACGCCTGATTGAAGAAGGATCGATGGTGAAAAAAGGAGACGTAATCCTGAAACTGGAAAACCGGCAGTTGTACCAAACCATTCTGAACAGTGAGGCCGACCTGGCTGAAAAGGAAAACTACCTGAGGCAGACGCGGATTAATTTTGAAACCGAACAAATTCAGTCGCGTCGAAACATCTTAGATAATTCCTACCAGCTTACCAGGAAGAAACGAAGTTTTGAGCAAAACCAGAAATTGTACCAGGAGGAACTGATCCCCAAAGAAGATTTCCTGCAGGCAAAGGAAGATTACGACTATCAGAAGAAATTACTGGAGATCAATAAACAGAAAGCCCATAATGATTCGATGATCCGGGCGACGACCATGAAAACGCTGGAGACCGACCTGACCAAGATGCGTCAGATGTTGATCCTGGTTCATGAGCGGCTGGATAATCTCG
>DATFMO010000649.1:0-5007 GCA_035266925.1 Sunxiuqinia sp.
TCTGGTAAAATAATATTTCGTCCCGACGGGACTTCCAAAAGATTTATTGCCGTGTTTTCTACCAATATTTTATCCCTAACGGGAGCGTTCCGTGAGGAACTGAATATGGGTAGAACTAGAAGTAACTCCTTTGTATTCACCGTTCCGTAGGATCGTAATAAAATCAGCATGTTTACCGTTTCCCAATAATTTCGACCGGGCAGCAGTGAAAAAAATAAAGACAATTAATCATTACTAATAAAACCAACTCCCTGGATATCCTTATCGACCTCAGGATTGCCTTTGTAGTTGATTTTACCAACACCATTGATGCTGGCTGACAAATGATTAGTTGCATACACTGATCCCCAGCCGACACCTTCAATCTTGAAGGATACATTTTCTGATTTTAACTCTTCAGCATCCAGTCGCCCGGCGCCCGAGATTCGTGCATGAAGTTCCTTTGCAACGCCCCGCAAATTAAAGCTAACGCCCCCTTCACCAATCACCACCAAATTATTCACTTTCATTCCCATTTTTACCAGTGCTCCGCCTTCAACATCCAGTTTGAAATCATTTAAATCGACAAACCCCACGGTTTCCAGCTTTACACCACCTTCGATATGCAGCTCACGTAAATCCGTAAAACTGATATACAGTGTCATGCGTTCAAAATCGAGGTGCTTTTTGGTGATTGTTAGTCGAAGCGTGTTTTCGTCACTCTCAACATGAATATAATCAAACGCTTCTTCATCTGCTTTGATGCGCAGACCGGGAGTTGAAGATTGTTCCAAAATCACTTTGTAACCACCTTCCAGGTAGATTTTATTAAAGTTTGAAACGTTGTAAGTTCGTTCAATGTTGTCATTCAAATTTGAACTTGCATAGGAAACAAAAGGATTGACAAGTAAAAAAATGAGCAGTACAATTAAAAAGCCGGGATTAGTTTTCATGGTTTTATTCGTTTCAAGATTACCTATAACCACAAAATTATCAAATAGAAATTAGGGAAATCAGGCTTTTTCGACGAACACAGGCTTTTCGGGGATAAATGGAATTTTCAGGATGTAATCTTCTTTTTCTTCCCTTCACGAATTGTCAAAATCCGTATATACAGAAGCACATACAGTTCTGTGATAAATGCCAATGCAATAACAATAAAGTCTTCCAGCTCCAGGGTTGAAGATACCTCCATTTTCGTTAAAACACTGCCAATCCCCAACAAAAAAACAACAATCAAAGCCCAGGGGATTCCAGGGTGCTTTTTCTTTTGAAGCTGGATACTCAAATACACCCATAAACCGCCTAGTCCCAATAGCGTGACCGAAAAAACGATATCGCCTTCAATGAATTTTAAAATGCCAAATAGCAGCGGAATAATTGCCGTGAAGTACAAAATACGAATCATGCTATTGAAAGCCTTTTCAAACTGCGATGCCGAGTTCAAGTGTGGAAACAAAGACTTTTTGTGTCGCTCATCCGGTTGAAAACGAGGCAATTTCAAATCTTCTTCTGATTGAATTATCCCACGCAACAAACTTTCTGCGATCCCTATTTCCACAGCTTCCGGTTGGTACAAATCCCGCAATTTCAGCAACTCAATCAATTCTTCGTTATTGAGTTTCCTAATCTTATTTACCAGGCTTTCATTTTCCATGTCGCAAAAATAGAAAAGTTATTCATCTCTCCCTAAGAATATTTCACAATCAGCATCTTGCATCATTGCTGATATTCCTTTAATTTTATTAACAAAAAATTTTCAACTGATTCGTTAAGTTTGCAACCTGATCAAAAATACAGTCTGCCATGTACAGTTTCGAATATCAAAATCCAGTAAAAATTATTTTTGGGAAAGGACAAATTTCAAAACTGAAGGATGAACTTCCCCGAGATAAAAAAATACTGTTGACCTACGGAGGTGGCAGTATTTTCAAGAATGGCGTTTTCGACCAGGTTGAACAAGCCATTGCAGGACTGGATGTTATTAAATTTGGAGGCATCGAGCCAAATCCACATTACGAAACATTGATGGAAGCAGTGGCCATCGCCAAATCGGAAAACGTTGAGTTTTTGTTGGCTGTCGGTGGTGGATCAGTTTTAGATGGCACCAAATTTATTGCAGCAGCCATCCATTATGAAGGCGACGATCCGTGGGATATCTGTGCCAAACGCCGTGAAGTAAAAGTTACAAAAGCGACACCAATTGGTACGGTGCTGACCATTCCAGCAACCGGGTCTGAGATGAATGGTAATTCGGTAGTGACCCGGGTCGAAACCGAGGAAAAGCTGGCTTTTGATTCTCCGGCTGCCATGCCTAAATTTTCAATTCTCGATCCTGAAGTCATTTTCTCCTTGCCAGATCGCCAGGTAGCAAACGGCATTGTCGATGCCTTTGTGCATGTCATGGAGCAATACCTCACATTCCCTGTGAACGCACCAATTCAGGATCGTTTTGCGGAAAGCATTTTGCAAACATTGATTGAAGAAGGGCCCAAAGTGCTGGCTATCCGTGAAGATTTTGACGCAGCTGCCAACCTGATGTGGAGCGCAACATTGGCACTGAATGGATTAATTGGCGCAGGTGTTCCACAAGATTGGGCGACTCATATGATCGGTCATGAGCTGACAGCGCTTCATGGCATAGATCATGCGCGAACACTGGCCATTGTTTTACCGGGTATCCTAAACCTGCGTCGCAAAGAAAAGGAAGCTAAAATACTACAATATGGTTCGCGCCTATGGAACATTGACTCAGGTACGGTCGATGAGAAAATTGATGCCATCATTCAACAGACAGTTGATTTTTTTGAGTCCGTGGGTATTAAAACGAAACTACCCGACTACGAAGTTCCAGAACTAACCATACAACAAATAGTTGACCGATTTTCCGAGCGCGGTATTCAAATCGGGGAACACGCCGACATTGGTCCAAAAGAAATTAAACAAATTTTGGAAGATCGCTTATAATTTAAGCGAGGACTATTCTATGATGAAAGGTTTCACGATTCCCGTGGAACCTTTTCTATTCCTTTTTTCAGAAGAAAATCAATCGAGGAGTTCGCGGGCTGTACCCCGGGCTGTTTCTGAAGACTTGTCGCCGCTCAGCATTTGAGCCAGCTCATCAATCCGCTCATTATCATCTAACTTTCGAATGGATGTGAAGGTATCACTTTCAGTATCGAATTTGTAAACCTGAAAATGATGGTCGCCTTTCGCCGCAATTTGGGGCAAGTGGGTAATGTTGATCACCTGCATTTTTGAAGAAACCGATTTCAGAATGCCTCCCATCTTCACGGCTATTTCACCCGAAATTCCGGTGTCAATCTCATCAAATACAATGGTTGGCAACGACTTGCTGTTGGTAATCAAACTTTTTAACGCCAGCATCAATCGCGACATCTCCCCACCCGAGGCAATTTTGGAAATCTCTTGCTGGTCTGAATTTTTATTGGCGCTAAAAAGAAAACGAACTTCATCTTTTCCCATGCTGCCGGGTTGTTCTGTTTCAGCAAAATCAACTTTAAAAACGGCGTTGGGCATACCCAATTTCTGCAAGACATCAACCACTGATTTTTGAAACGGCTGTGCAACTACTTTCCGAGTTTTTGAAAGTTCAGCTGCCAGCTTATTCGACTGTTTATCTTGCTCCTGCAACTTCTTGTCAAGCTGTTCAATTTCCGCATCGAACGAGGCCACCTGGTTAATTTTTTCTTCCAACGCCTGCTGAACCGCAAGCAACTCATCAATCGTGGCAACCTTAAATTTTTGCTGTAATGAATAGATTAAATCCAGACGTTCAGCCACCAATTCAATACGTGCCGGATCATGATCTACCCGATCTGCAATCCCTGAACTTTCCTCTGAAATATCTTTCAACTCCAGATAGCAGGACTCCAGTCGATCATGCAATTCTTTCGCCTCCTGAAAATAGTCGCTCATTTTTTTCAGGTGGTTGACCTGTTCTTTCAGTCGCGTCAACGTGCCCCGCTCATCGCTCTCCAATTCTTCAGTCAACTGGCCAAAAGTCATCTTAATGTCTTCTGCATGCTCCAGTTGATTTTGTTCTGATTCCAGCTCTTCCAACTCACCCGTTTTTAACTTGGCTTCATCCAACTGGTTAAATTGAAACTGGTAATAATCGAGATCGGCTTTGGCTTGGTCAGCCTCTTCATTTAACTGAGCCAGTTTCTTTTTAGTTGACGAATAGTGTTGAAATTGTTGCTGATATTCACTGAGCAAGACGCTGTTATTAGCGACCAGGTCAACTAAGCGCAATTGAAAAAGGCGGTTCCCCAACTCCAGGTTTTGATGTTGTGAATGAATATCAATCAATCGCAAAGCCAGTTCACGAATGGTTTTCAAATTAACCGGTGTATCATTAATAAAAGCTCTCGATTTTCCTGATGGCGTAATTTCACGACGCAATATGGTCTGGTCATCGTAATCCAGTTCATTGGCGTCAAAAAATGGCTCCAGCTGATATTCCTTCACCATAAAACTACCTTCAACTGTGCATTTGTGCTTTTTATCACGCAACACCGACAAGTCAGCACGCTGTCCCAACATAAGCCCCAGCGCGCCCAATATAATTGATTTACCAGCTCCTGTTTCACCGGTAATAATATTGAACCCGTTGAAAAACTCGATCGACAACTGGTCAATCAATGCATAGTTTCTGATGTATAACGATTGTAGCACTCGTATGAACTTTTAAAAGTTACTGGCCGCCTCTTTTATCTTATCGTATTTACTTCCGTTGGATGGATCCACCTCATTCAAAATCGCCACAACCCTGTTTCGTTCGTCTGGGTACGATTTTGAGAAAATATTGACCAACTCATCAGATTTTGCATCGAAGAAAACCTGCAAAATATACAATGACGGCTTGGTACGAAATACTTTCTGAATATCTTTCAGCGACTCGGCAATTTGTGCACGTCCTTCATCCACCTTGTCGTACATGATGTCTAATCCCTGGCGATGATACTGGTACATACAATCGCGGAACGGAGCATAGGCTTTGTTCAG
>DATFMO010000650.1:0-4789 GCA_035266925.1 Sunxiuqinia sp.
AAATCAGGAAAGGAACTCGTTCAGACGATTCATGAGCTTGCCGAATCTGAACCTGAAAAACTGAAGGCTTTCGTTAGTCTGGTTCAGAGCAATGATGAATTGTTCGATCGATTTGTTTCGTATAGTGGAAAATTTGAATTGCCTGTTCAGCTTGCGTTTGGTAGTCAAAATACGCGGTCTTATTTAAACAAACTCATCGAATTTGCGCCCAAAATCAGGTCGAAAAAAATTGATGGCAAATTCTGGAAGTCACTTGTTCTTCGGTTTACTTTTACAATTTACCTGAAAGGTGAAAGACTTGTACCGACTGATTTTGTAAGGGTTTTTGCCAGTTACTTAAAACAAAGGATGGTCGTTGCAAACAATGCCAAAAGGTTGAATGAATTAGTCAGTAAACTGACTAATTCAGATGTGCCGGAACTTCAGGAAATTGGAGCCTTTTTGAACCAATCAGCAACCGGCGACACTGCAATTATCGATCATAATTCTGTTGAAGAAGTTGCAAAAGAGCCTGATCAAAGGAGTCTAATACGGCGAACAGATGCCTTGTTCGCGATCTTAATTTTCTATAGCGATCACGGCTTTTTACCATGGTGGGCAGCGCAATCATCAGTTCGCAAAGTCATTGAAGAATTAGGGATGGTGAGCCGCCTGGCGCCGGGGCTGTTTGAAAACGCATTCATTCGGGTCGAAAAGGAAGACGCTGCTTTTCAACGACTTGTGCGGCAACTTCCGGCATCAGTCTTTTGGGAACTGGGGCAGGTTGTTTCCAGGTTTCCTTCGCTTCATTCAGTTTGGCAGGAAATAAAAGCAAGTTACGATAGAGAAGCAAAAAATAAGGAACAACAACCGATTCGCGAGATTACGATTCAAGATTTAAACAAAGAGAATTTTAAAGACCCGGAACTACTTTTCAAGGCGCTTTATTTCGATAGCGATGAAACTCTGTTAAAACAATGGTTTGGCAAGAGCCTGGAGGTGATAAAACAACTATCAAATTATTTGTTACTGACTCCATTGATTCATTTTAGGGATGTTCAGCCACCTCAATGGAGAAGGGCTGTATATCAATTTGCATTTGATTACTATCAGGATGCAAATCCGATGAAAAACGATCGGTTTGCCAGAGGTTTTCTGAGTTTCCTGAAAAGGAACTATTCAACGATTAACTGGGAGAAAATATTGGTGATCGTTTATCAGGATACCCAGTCATCATCTCCCAGGAATCAAGCGAAATTCCCTGAAGAACTGAGTGAATTACTAAGTCCAAAACAAGAAAATCAAGCAGATGCCTCTGAAATCATAAAAAAACTTAGCGATGTGCCTACAATAGACGAAGAAGGAGTTGAAGTGCATATATCCAATTCCGGGTTAATTCTTTTCTGGCCGTTTTTAACCATGCTTTTTGAGCGTCTTTCGCTGGTGGAAAATGGCGCTTTTATTGATCGTGATAGTCAAAACAGGGCGGTTTATATTCTTCAATATTTGGCTTTTGGAGAAATTGATTTTCCAGAATATGATTTGGTCCTTAATAAGTTGTTGACGGGTAGGCCTGCTGAAGATCATCTGGTTCCTTTTCTTGAACTGACAGAGGAAGAACAGGAGAGTGTCGAAAGTCTTTTGAACGGATTAATCAGCAATTGGGACAAAGTGAAAAATTCTTCTCCTCAGGGGATTCAAGAGACTTTCGTACAACGGGAAGGAATTTTAAAGTTTCAGGAAGACCATATTTCCCTTGAAGTTGAGAAAAAGGGCGTCGACGTTTTGATGGGCTCAATTCCGTGGAATATTTCAACAGTGAAGCTTGCGTGGATGAAAAAGCCGATTCATGTAAAATGGATTTAAGAAATGATGAACAAAAAAATATAACGCGTTGTGAATAAACGAATAATCACCATAAAATCCGTTCGCTTACGAGAGATATTCATCGTCTTGTTTATGATATTGGTAGTGTGCCAGAAAGAGGCGACGGCCCAGATACAAATTAAGCCATCGACCATCAATCTCACAGATACGCTGAAATTTGATAAAAAGACGCAGGGCATTCTAAATAAGATTGTCCAACCAATCAAGTTAAAAGAGAACAGAGACCGGAACGAAAAGAATCGCATTTACCAATTCATAATGGGGTTGATTCAAAAAGGTCAGTTAAATATTGATTCAGCTACGGTCAACGAGATCATGATTCAGTTGGACACGATTGATGCAGCGAATAAATTGAATCAGAAAAGCATTGACGAAGTCATTTCAGCAAATGAATTGTCAAAGAAGGCATCCAAGGCGATTCTCGATTCGCTAAAAACGCAGATGACAGCTGTCATTCAGAAAAGTGCAAACAGTAACGATCAGAAAAAACGGGAGCTGATAGCCAAAGTAAACGACGATCTCAAAAAAATCAGAAGTGTTCAGTATTCATGTGCATCTGATCTGGCGCATTGTGATACGGCAGTGGTGCAGGATACGGTGAAAAAAATTACTACGACCCTTTATCGTAAGATTTGCCTGGAGCCAAAAATTAAGGTCATCGGGTGGTACAATTCATGGATGAAACAGCAATACCTGAATTTCAACTACAATTATTTGTCGGCTTTAAATTTGTATGGCTATGAACTATCTGCTAACGGTCAATGTCAAAATCCGGACGGTCTGAAGAAATTTCAGGGAAAAGGCGGAGTCATCGAGTTTGCGCAAAGTCAGGCTTGCGATATTCACCTGACGGTGTACAGTAAAAGTCCAACCGAGATCTCCAGATTTCTGAATAATGAGAAGGCACAAAAGACGTTGATTGCAGAACTGGATACCCTTATTGGCAAAGATGGTTTGAGCGGAATCAATATCTATTTCGACTATCTGAAAATGGCTGATAAGAATGCGTTTGTGCAATTTGTTAGTCAGCTTCGCACGAATCTTCGATCGTTAAATCGTGGGTTGCAATTGAATATTTCAATTCCTTCGGTGAAAGATGACCAAAGCCTGGCACAGATCAATGCCTACGATTTTCAGGCGCTCAATCCATTGGTCGATTACTACCTGGTGTTAACGGATCGGATGATCGAGAAGAATCCCAATATTTCCCATGCGCTCAGCCCGTTGTTCAATTCCGATAAATATGGAAAACATACCATTGAATCGACGATGGGCTTTTATAACAACGGGAAAATCCCCGTTTCGAAACTCATTCTGACCGTTTCTTATTTGGGAATTGACTGGCAGGTCAATGATTTCTCAGGATCGTTGAAATCAAGAAGCTGGAAGGACCTGGAATATGCGGATATTTTCAAAAACTACATCAACAAGAAAGTTAAGGGGCAGAGCGTTGTTCAGGGATTTGATCCGGACCAGGTTTCGGCATATTTAAACATTATTGATGACAATTCGGGAAAGAAAGAACAGATTTGGTTTGAGGATTTTAGGAGTTTGTACCTCAAATACAACTGGGCACTGGAAAACGGATTGGGAGGCGTGTCGATACGAGGACTCGGCTACGATGACGGATATTCGGAACTATGGAATATTTTGGGGGCCACACTCATTAAGATTGACACGGTTGTCGTTGATCTAAAAATTACCAAAGCAGATACCGTTCTTCCACCTGTGAAAATGGGCGATTACCTGAAAATTTTCATCGCTGATTTTGAATGGGCAGTTGCCGCTGACTTGGAGTATTATAATGCCGAAACAAAAACGACTTGCGATTGTGTTTACAATGCCGATACAATCCGGAAATATCAAAGTTCGCCGCTTCTATGGCATGAATGGCAGCCATACAACACGAAAGCAGCCATTAAAGACACCGGGAATATTCTGGAAAATCCACTTCGATGCAAATGCCTCTTTGCGCGTTGGGATATCTATGCATCTATTTTTTGGTGGAGCTGGCTCATCAGCCTGGGAGCAATGGCTCTTTTGTTCTTGGTTTCAACGCAGTTGGAACGTTATAAGCAAGGAAGTGGAAAGACCCGTTATATATTAAAATTAGCACAAAGCTTATTTTTCGTCATCTTCATTTTTGCGATCAGCTTCTGGTTGTATTTGTCTCCTTCAGTAGCATTAATCGGTGCGTCCAGTAGCGGGTCAAACATTGGAATCTTGTTTATTTCCCTGTTTTTTGGTGTTATGTTGGGATGGATTATCAATTCGTGGTACAACAAGAATAAACGCGTGCCAAAAAATTTACCCTGATCCATTAACAGAGGACAGAAAAAAGGAACAAAAAATTGCATGATTGAATCATTTAAACTGAAAATTATGAAAGCACACGCAGTCAAAACGCAGACTTCAAAAAGCCATGTAATTGCAAAAAATGATTCGGACAAGAAATATCGTGATGCTTCCCATCTTCATTTTACGGACAACCGGCCAGAAGCCGAATCGCAACGCAACCTTGGCGAAATGGCCAACAACAACCTTCAACATAGCGTCGGCACCCAATTAAAGTCAATTATTGATACTCGAACTGAAAGCCCAATGCAGATGAAAGCGTTGGAGAAATTCGAGCCCGTTCAACAAGTGGCTGGCGGTAAGGTTGCACAAAGAGATCCGATTGAAGATGTGGTATTGGACAAGGATGAAGAGAGTGTCAAAAATGACATGAATGCTGCTATGAAAAAAATAAGAACGAAGCTAATTGATTACACAGAGAAATCACAAGCAGCGTCAAAAGCCTTGGAGAAATCGGGGAGGGACTGGATGGTGTATGCGCCACTAGCTAGCTGGAGATATGGCATGTTGGGGCTTTTAAAGAATTGGGACGAATCTTGGTCAATAGAAGATTCGGCAGGATTGCTTT
>DATFMO010000651.1:0-3167 GCA_035266925.1 Sunxiuqinia sp.
TGGTGTCTGGTTCAACTGGCTAGCTGAAGTTGTTTCTCCACTATTCGTATTCTGGCCTCGAATTGCCCGACAGATCGCCGGAGTAATCATCATTGCTTTTCAACTCACCCTGATCCTGAGTGGCAACCTGTCGTTTTTAAACTGGCTCACGATTGTGCCCACCCTGGCCTGTTTTGATGACGACTTCTGGTCAAAAATCCTGCCTCGTCCACTTGTTCGAAAGGCCCAGTGGGCAGCCGAAAACGCTGAGCCCTCAAAACCAATGACCATTTCATCATGGGTGGTTGCAGTGCTCATTGCCTTAATGAGTATTCAACCAATTGTCAACCTGCTGTCATCCAAACAAATCATGAACACTTCGTTCGACTTGCTCGATTTGGTAAACACCTACGGCGCTTTTGGCTCTGTTGGCAAAGAACGCTACAACGTGGTTTATGAAGGCACAACCGATGATGACCCCAGTGATTCAGCCAACTGGAAACAATACATTTACAAAGGCTTGCCCGTAAAAACAGATGAACGCCCACCACAGGTGGCACCCTATCATTTACGTTTCGATTGGCAGATGTGGTTCGCCTCCATGACATCGCCCAACCAATATACCTGGTCGTACAACCTGGCCTGGAAACTGCTGCACAATGATCCAACTGCCCTGCAGTTGTTCGCCGGAAATCCCTTCCCGGATCAACCACCCAAATACGTTCGGGCAGTGTTGTATCATTACGAATTTGCCAAGCCCGGCAATCCACAGGGCAACTGGTGGAAACGGAAACGTGTCCAACTTTGGCTCCCGGTATTGTCGACAGATAATCCACAATTGGTGAACTATTTAAAATCAATGGGATGGATTCAGAAATGACTGTAATTTCCGCGAAGGGTCTGACTTGCCGACAGACTCTCAATAATATACCAACCGGCTGCCGCGAATTCCAATTCGCAGTCATTGATCTAGCAGTCCTGACCGTTGCTGTTGTGAAATGGTAATTCCTTTAAACCGTTATCGGATCACATATCCAAAACCAGTAGAGGTTGTCCCAAAAATCCGATGCAAGATTTTCACCTACTTATCTTTAGTAACGGGATGAAACTAATTTTCAAAGCCTGTGATTAGCACCTTGCTTTTGAACAGCCTCCAACAGGACGCAACCAATTTCATTGAAATCACATCTTTGAACAAAAACTCAAAATGAAAAAATTGCTTTTCATCATCTTGACCGTCCTTCTATCCGGTTGTCAAAAAGAAACCTTTCATGCTTCGGGTTTAACAGGCGAATGGAACTGGCTCTACACCTCTGGGGGATTTGCAGGAATGACTTATACGCCAGAATCAACAGGATTCACCTCAACCATTGAATTTACTCCAGACTCCATCTACCGAATTTTCCGTGATGGTGAATTACAATTGGAATCGAACTATCACTTGTCGCCACCTGACTTGATCAGCTATGATGAAACTTCAATCTTACAAAGCTTCAGGATTAGTAAAGATACATTAACGTTGATCGATCAGTGTGACGATTGTTTTATGAGTATTTACATTCGAATTAAATGAATTTAACTGTTGAAAAAAGATTGAATCATGCAAAATAATATGCGATTTCGCCTTTTGCTGTTACTATTTTCTATCACAATTGCCGGTTGTTCAAAAAACGAAATAGCAACAAACCAAGACAAAATCATCGGAACTTGGATCGCCATCGATAAAAGCGATACGCTTGATTTTACTACGAATACAGATTTCTTTAAATCAAATGGCTACCTGTTTTATGACCATTACGATTATGAACTATTTAAGGACTCCATCAAAATCGGCTATCGTGGAAATTTGATGATTCTCATTCGTCCAACGATGCATGCCTACACACTCGACCAGGAAAATTTAACCATCGACCTAAGCAACACTCAATGTTATGGCTTTGAAAAGAAAGTCATGATTTACAAAAAAGCATCGCAGCCCTAGTAACTGATAATAAACCCATTAGAGTACTATTGCGCAGAAAAAACAATAAAAACAGAAGCTCAGTAAATACTTGTGAATCAGTGGATTCGTGGCGATGTCGAGGTAAATTCTTCAGCCACAAAGGAACGAAAACATGAAGAATCACAAAAGATAACGTATAAACGTTTATGCATAACACGCACTTCCTAGCAATTAGTTAGACTACGCACCAGTCTATATTCGCAAATCATATTTACTTTTTTGAGATCAACTATATTGGGTGTCGCGAATTCCAATTAAGGTCATTGATTCAACATTTCTGACCGCTGCTGTTGTGAAATGGTAATTCCTGTAAACCATTATCGGATCACAAATTCGAAGTAATGTGGTGGAGATTGCAAATCTGCGCTAACAGTGGTGTTCAGCCCCTAAAATGCAGCTTCCCTTTTCAATCTCAAAAATTATTCTTCAATCCGACATTTTCATCATCATTTGTCATAACTTTACTTGCGGACTTTAAACATTTCAATATTCGAATGGTCTAAAGCCCAAATCGATTCAACTACGAATCGACTAGTCGCCAAAAATGATGAAGCGAAAAACCTACGTTATACTATTGTTGGTATCTGTCTTCTCCCATAGAGCTCAGGCACAATCCAACTTCCCCAACGTTTTAAACCAATGGCTTAACAACTATATCCTGGAAAATATTCAGGAAAAAATGTATGTGCAAACCAATTCGGGACAGTACATGCCCGGCGACACAATCTGGTTCAAAGCGAGTTTGGTTAATGCCATCAATCACAAACCGGTCAGCATTGAACGACTGTTTTATGTCGATTTAATTTCGCCTGAAAATAAGGTGATCGACCACCAGTTATACCTTTTGCAAGACGGTTTTTCAGGTAGCTATTTACCACTCAGCAACAAGTTACCAGCGGGACAATATAAACTCATTGCCTACACCAATTACATGCGTAATTATCCGCTCGATTTCATTTTTCAAAAGCCGATTCAGTTGGTTCAACCGCCGCTGGAACGATCAAGCTGGCAATTCAATTCGCGAGTGGTTTCGTTTGCTGGTGGCGATTCTGTTTTTGTGAACATGGTTGGGCAAAACACGAATGGCCGCGAAATCAACGCAACACTTGACGTCCGGGTGCAACTGGCACAGGGAACAGTATTGGGCGAAGATTGCCCCATCAACAACAATATTGGCCGATTTCAA
>DATFMO010000652.1:0-4509 GCA_035266925.1 Sunxiuqinia sp.
AATTCACATCGAAACGGTTGCCCGAAAAGATGTACCCCGGCATGATCATCAGCTACAAGGTCAGTCCGCTTTTCAAACTAAAAATGGATTGGGTAACCGAAATCACACAGGTCCGCGAAAAAGAGTTCTTCATTGATGAACAACGCGTTGGTCCTTACCAGCTGTGGCATCACCAGCATCACATCTACCCGATTGATGGAGGCGTTTTGATGACCGACCTGGTGACCTACAAACCGCCGATGGGTTTCCTGGGTAGCATTGCCAACCAATTCATTATAAAAAAGAAATTGGCTGAAATTTTTGAGTTTCGTGGTCAAATTCTCGACCAACTATTTGGTACCTTAAAATAGTCTTAAGATTTATCCAACAATACACTGACTAACAAACACATGGAACTACTTCCTTCCAAACAATCATTAAACCAACTACGAAACGAAAACCGAATGTATTTTTAAGTGTTGAATGAAGAAACAATTGTTTCGTTAAAACAGAAGATCATGAATGAATTTATGGCCGCCCGACTTCAAATGGGCGTTTCGCTTGGTTTTCACATCATATTTGCTTGTATCGGAATGGTTATGCCGTGGTTCATGTTTGTGGCCGAATGGAAATGGCTGAAAACAAAAAATCCGGTGTACCTCGACCTGGCCAAAGCCTGGTCAAAAGGCGTGGCCATCTTCTTTGCTGTGGGTGCTGTTTCGGGAACGTTATTGTCCTTTGAACTTGGACTTTTATGGCCCAAGTTTATGAAACACGCCGGGCCAATTATTGGTATGCCGTTCTCCTGGGAAGGAACTGCCTTTTTCCTGGAGGCGATCGCCCTGGGGTTGTTCCTCTACGGATGGAACCGGCTGGACAAGTGGGTTCATCTATACACCGGACTGGTCGTTGGAATTACGGGGGTCATCTCCGGTATTTTTGTGGTTGCTGCTAATTCCTGGATGAATGCTCCTGCTGGCTTCGACTGGGTGAACGGGCAAGCCATCAACATTGATCCGGTGAAAGCGATGTTCAACAAAGCATGGTTTGCACAATCCCATCACATGATCATTGCAGCGTTCGCGGCAACCGGTTTTGGTGTTGCCGGGGTACATGCTATTTTATACCTGAAAAACAAATTGGAAATTCATGCTAAAGCCATCACCATTGCGATGGCATTTGGCGCCGTTGCAGCCATCCTACAACCGTTGAGTGGTGACCATGCGGCAAAGAATGTCGCTAAATTACAACCGGCAAAACTTGCTGCTTTCGAGTCTCATTTTGAAACTTCTCAATCGGCTCCACTAGTCATTGGTGGAATTCCGGATGAGAAAAATGAAACGGTGAATTATGCCATTAAAATCCCCGGATTTTTAAGTTTCCTGGCGCATGGTGATTTTAAATCCGAAGTCATTGGGTTGAATGAATTCCCTAAGGAAGACTGGCCATCGGTACCAGTCACACATTATTCATTTCAATTAATGGTAGCTATCGGTATGTTTTTAGCCTTGCTCGGTGTTATTTTCCTTGCCGGGACCTACAAATGGAAATACTGGTTAACCAAAAGTTGGTGGCTCAAACTACTCGTCATTGCAACGCCCTTGGGATTTTTGGCTGTCGAAGCCGGCTGGACAGTGACTGAAGTAGGCCGTCAACCCTGGATCATTTATGGTATCATGCGTACCAAAGATGCGCTGACTCCCATGCCCGGTATTCAATATACGTTTTATACCATTTCGGCCGTTTACCTCTTATTGAGTTTCGTTGTGATCTGGCTGTTAAGTCGACAGGTTCAAATCTTACAATCAAAATATCAATCCAATGACTGAAATCATTATTACGATACTCGGAATATGCGTGCTGCTCTACGTTTTGCTTGGAGGAGCCGACTTTGGAGGCGGCATCCTTGAGTTGATCACCAAAGGGAAAGACAAAGGTATAGTCGCCAAAGCCATTGCACCGGTCTGGGAAGCCAATCACATGTGGCTCATCCTGGTGGTCGTCATCCTTTTCGTCGGGTATCCGGATGTGTATTCAACGGTTATGACGACCTTGCACATTCCCGTTTTGGCGGTCTTGATTGGTATCATATTTCGTGGATCTGCATTTACGTTTCGCCATTACGATATTAAAGAAGAGCGGCCAAAAGCCATCTATTCATCTATATTTCGCTACTCCAGCTTGTTCACCACCTTCTTTTTGGGAATGACGCTTGCCGGAATTATTCTGGGGGACATTACGAATGACTACAGCCAGGGTTTCTACCGGGTTTACATGCATCCGTGGCTCAATTGGTTCGGACTCAGCCTGGGATTTTTTATGGTGATCCTGTTTTCATTTTTGGCCACGATTTATACCATTGGCGAATTAAAAGAAAATCGCCAAATTGAACAATTTACCCGCACTGCCAGAAGCCTGCTCATCTCGTTGGTGGTTGTTGGATTCCTGGTATTTTTGGCTGCTGACTACGAGGGGCTGAATCTTTTTTATGAATTTTACCACTCGTCGGCAAGCATTGTCAGCGTAGTGTTGGCGACCGTTGCATTGCCTTTCTTATGGACCAGTTTAAAGAAGCGCCAAAAGAACCGTGCCCGGTTAATCGCCGGTTTTCAGACAACCATGATCGTTGTCGGCTGGTTTGCCATTCAGTTTCCGGTATTGGTAAAAATGAGCAACGGCAATGATATCACCCTTCACGGCGCCAGTGCACCCGCGTCAACACAACTCCAACTTTTGATTGCATTAGTTGTGGGTGTTTTGATCATTTTTCCGGCAATGGGTTATCTTTACAAAACTTTTAAGTTCAACGAAAAATCCACAAACAATTAAATGACTATTATTCAAACGATTATCCTGGCGATCATCGAAGGACTAACCGAATTCCTTCCCGTATCGTCAACCGGGCACATGATTTTAGCGTCGACTGCCATGCACATTCATGAATCTGATTTTGTGAAAACGTTCGAAATTTCGATCCAATTGGGAGCCATTCTCTCGATTGTTTTTTTATATGCCAAGCAGTTTTTCACCCGGGGAATCACGATTTACCTGAAATTGGCCGTGGCCTTTTTTCCAACCGGTGTGATTGGGTTGCTGGCTTATAAATTTATCAAGGCCTATCTATTTAATTCTACGGTCGTGTCACTTTCACTGGTCATTGGAGGGATCATCCTGATTTTGATTGACAACAAAGTAGTGAGTCGAAAAAGTACCATCGATGAGCTGGAAAACATTTCGTACAAGAATGCTTTCTTTATTGGACTCATTCAATGCTTTGCAATGATTCCCGGAACTTCGCGTGCTGCAGCCACCATTGTTGGCGGTGTTTTCAACGGGTTAGATAAAAAACAAGCCACCGAATTTTCATTCTTACTTGCCGTTCCAACCATGATTGCAGCTACCGGATACGATCTTCTGAAAACCCCGATTGAATTTAATCATCATGAAATTATCTTGCTGGCGATTGGTTTGGTAATTGCCTTCTTCACCGCCTGGCTGGCCGTAAAAGTATTTTTGAAGATTGTAGAAAACTACGGGTTCAAACATTTTGGGTACTACCGAATTGCCATTGGAATCATCTTTCTGCTCTTCATGCATAACGGACTATCCTAAGCGTTAGCTACTCCCCAATTTTCAATCTAGAAATTGGGGATTGTAGTCGCAATTTTCTACCTTTTAGCTTGATGATTAAAATTGAACCAAACCTGACAACCACATCTCATGGAACGAATATTTGCCACTTACCTGATTGAAACTCCCTATGAAATTGAACAAGCAGCAGCAGTGCTGGCTGGCGAGCAATCCAGCGGCACCTTTGTGTCGGTACCCGGGGAAACCGATGAATTGAAAATCCGTTTCGCTGCCCGCGTTGAAAACATCGAACTTCAGGAGGAAGTCGACAAACCCGCTCTGCCAGGTGAAGTGATTGGCACAAACACTTACAAACGAGCCAAAGTGACCGTCTCATGGTCGGTTGAAAACTTTGGATACAACATCCCAACCCTGATATCAACCTTACAGGGAAACCTTTATGAACTCCGTCAGTTCACGGGGTTGAAGTTGGACGACGTTGAACTTCCGGCTTCGTATGCCGATCAGTTTACCGGCCCAAAATTTGGTATGAAAGGCACTAAAAATTTGGCCAAGGTTGGCCCGGAACGCCCGATGATTGGAACGATCATCAAACCCAGTGTTGGCTTGACACCTGAATATACTGCCGGTTTGGTCAAAACGCTGGCGGAGGCCGGAATCGATTTCGTGAAAGATGACGAGCTGATGTCCTACACAGCCAATTCCCCCTTTGTTGTTCGCGTTGAAAAGATCATGCGAGTAATCAACGATTTTGCTGACAAAACAGGCAAAAAGATCATGTACGCTTTTAACATTACCGGTGATTTGGAAACGATGAAATCCAATTACGAAACCATTGTAAAAGCAGGCGGAACCTGCGCGATGGTCAGCATCAACAGTGTGGGCTGGGCTGGTGTTAAGCAAGTGTGCGACTGGGGTGAATTGACGATTCATGGCCAC
>DATFMO010000653.1:0-7999 GCA_035266925.1 Sunxiuqinia sp.
TCCGTAGGTAATGTTGAAATATGATTTCATCAGCGCTACCATGCTTTCCGGAGCAACGTATCCAACTGGCATCCGAAATTCTTCTTTCAAGTAATTAACAGGATAGCTCGAAGAACAGGCAGAACTGAGAACAACGAGGTAATTGTTTTGACCAACTTCTTTGTCAAGATAATATAGTAGGTGCTCAATATTCCGATCCAGTCGCAAGTACAAATCTTCCATTTCAACGGAGTTGGGCCCAAAGGAACCATTCTCATAATCCATTGACGAATAATTAATGGCAAGCAGATCCGGCACATTATCCTGTCCCATTTGCTCCGCATCAATCAATGCGATGGCAAAATCATTCACCATCGCATTCCCGAAAGGTGTCGTTTTCAATAGTTTATAACTGCCGGCCCGTTTTTCCAACTTACTCAGGTTATACGGAAATGTGTTCCACTTATCGTAGTACCCCGGTTCCAGCAAGTAATTGTCATCCACGCTTTCCGTGTAGCTCGACATGGGCAGTAGTGTGGTCCAGTCACGATCCAAATACTGATCGGCAAATTTCTTATCGTTAAAATCGCGCACCCAATTCGGGAACTCATCCACATAATAGGAACTGCTAATCATATTCCCAGTCTGATCATCCATCCAATAGGCGCCGTCAGCAGCGTGTCCGGCAGAAAGCACGGCACTTTTTGCATTCAGGGCCACTGAAAAAACTTTGGCTACATTCTGAGTATTCAGCTTAAGAACATCACCAATGGTCGGACTCAATAATTTGGCGGCAGATACCTGCCCATCTTTGGAATCACTCCCGACTGTAATATAATAGTCATCACTCAAGGCATCAATTTCCTTTTGCTTTAATCGGTTATACCATTGTTCGTTCACAATACCATGACGATTGGGATAAACGCCTGTGAACAATGTTGGCACACCAGTTACCGGTTTTTGTATTTGCAAATTCATTGAGGTGTTGGCACAAACAGCTCCGTTATCCATCAACCGGCGAAATCCTCCCTGTTGAAATTTATTCCAATAGCGACTGATGTAATCAGGCCGCATCTGTTCGATATTCAGCACAACGACCAATTTCACCTGGTCAGATGGCGCTACAGGAGCGCGCTGAGCAAAACTTGGTAGACTAAGAAAAGATATTACTGTAAATAGAAGAATTCGTAATCGAATGGTCATGGTTCAGCATTTTTTTAAGCGTCTCAAAAATAAAAAACTAATGCACAACTACGAAACGAATTAAACAGACAAACATTTTTCAGGAATCAACTATTTTTTAGCTTCTAATTTAGAATAATTCTATGCTGTACAAATGTTTATGAAATTGGAACCCGAAAACTCATTGATAAAATTGATCAAACGTTGAGAAAACCTATCAATACATTTAGAATTCACACTACCCCATCCCTATAAATGAACCGTTTGCACCAACTGAAAACATCTAAAGGCAAACATTAATAACTACCCTATTTCATCCACCGAAAATATAATTTCAATCTTTTGTCCTTTCAAACAATAAGCTAATTCATTTCATTATGTACATTAAAAGGAATTCTGTTTTGACATCATTGAAAATGTTCCCTAATTTCGAACGAACAAAAGTAAAAATTACTGTTCTTCAAGAATATGATCCGCTCTTTACTACCAACAATTTATTGCAGGACAGAAGATTATGACTACCACTTATTTAAACCCGTTCCAAATTACACAATAAAACCAAACATCCAGATATGTATTGGTTTTAAGTTTTACATTTGTACCCCATATTTTCAAACTCATTTGTGCAAGATCACATTGGTGCAAACGCTTTTTAGCATAACTTAAACCCTGTACTATTACAGGAAATAACAAATAAAGAAAGATGAGAAGTGAAGATTTGGTAATATTTTTTCTGGCAGGAATTATACTCGTAGGAATCGCAGTAATTTTTGCCGCCTTTATCTCTCCAAAATCATGGGCTCCATCCAAATTTGAAGCCTACGAATGTGGAATTCCTTCACAAAGCACATCCTGGATTCAGTTCAATGTTGGTTACTACCTGTTCGCCATTATTTATTTGGTGTTCGATGTGGAAATTGTCTTCATATTTCCGTGGGGTACCATTATGAAGAAAGTCGGGGCAATGGCTTTTGTGGAGATCTTGATCTTCTTTTTTGTACTGGGACTAGGATTGTTGTATGCGTGGAAAAAGAAAGCACTAAAATGGCAATAAAGATCAAATCGATGAAAGAGGAAGATTTCAATGACAATGACTCATTGGATATCTTCAAAAAAACAGGAGGAAATGTGCTGTTAACCAGCATAGAGAATGTGATCAACTGGGGACGAAGCAACTCGGTTTGGCCGCTTACATTTGCAACCAGCTGTTGCGGAATTGAGATGATGGCCGCAGGTGCACCCCGACATGATTTTGCACGCTTTGGGATTGAAGTATATCGTGCAACTCCCCGCCAGGCCGATGTAATCGTCGTGGCCGGAACCATCGTTCACAAAATGGCACCGGTGCTGAAACGACTGTACGACCAGATGGCCGAACCAAAATACGTTATTGCGATGGGAGCTTGTGCCATTTCCGGAGGACCATTTTACGCCAATAGCTATTCGGTGGTTCGCGGTGTTGATCATGTCATCCCGGTTGACGTCTATGTTCCGGGCTGTCCGCCACGCCCCGAGGCTTTGTTGTATGGCGTGATGCAGTTGCAGCGCAAAATCAAAGCCAGCGAATTAAAACCCAATAGCGAACGGGAAAAAGATTTCATATAACGACTCTGAAATAGCTTCGGTTATGGAAAATGAAAAACTACAAGAAAAGATTGCGAAAGTTACTCCGGAAGCAACTTTCAACGAAGGTGTTCAGTTTCTGGAAGTGACCGTACCGAACGGAAAGCTGCACGAATTAGCACAAACACTCAAAGACGACCAAGATACTTCTTTTGACTACCTGATTTGCCTAACAGGCGTTGACTGGCCTGAAAATTTATCGGTGATTTATCATTTAACATCAACAAAATACGGGCACAGCCTGGTGCTGAAAGTTTTTACGGATGACCGTGAAAATCCGGCAGTTGATACCGTGTGTGATATCTGGCGTACGGCTGAATTCCACGAACGGGAGGTCTACGACTTGCTGGGAATTCATTTTAACAACCATCCTGATTTGCGTCGCCTGTTTTTGGATGACGACTGGGAAGGCTATCCCCTGCGCAAAGATTACGAAGACAACATTAACATCATCAATTTATAATTGAAGGCATGAGCGAGGAAGTCAAAAATATAATTGTCGGGGAGAACGAGGAATACAAGATCAACATGGGACCTCAGCACCCTTCGACGCACGGGGTACTGCGTTTTGAGGTGACGCTGAAAGGGGAAACGGTTGACGAATTAAAAGCGCATTGTGGCTACATTCACCGCGGCATTGAGAAAATGTGTGAAAAAGACACGTATCAGCAAATCATTCACCTGACCGACCGGATGGATTATTTGTCGGCACACCATAACAACGAAGCCGTTTGTCTGTGTGTTGAAAATGCCCTGGAGGTTGAAGTTCCTGAACGCGTCAAAGTCATCCGTACCATCTTGGATGAACTGGGCCGTATTGCTTCTCACCAGCTGTGGTGGAGTGCCTTCGGGATGGACCTTGGTGGACTGACCTCATTCTTTTATGGACTGCGTGATCGTGAAAAAATACTGGATATTTTCGAAGAATCATTCGGATCGCGGCTGTTACACAGCTACAATACACCGGGTGGATTGATGAACGATATTCACCCCAACTTTCAAAAACGCATCAAGGAATTTATTCCCTATTTCCGCAAAAAACTACCGGAATACGACGATCTCTTAACGAACAATGTCATCTTCAGAAACCGAACTGAAGGCATTGGCACAATGAGTAAAGAAGAAGCAATCAACTGGGGCGTCACCGGGCCATCAGGCCGTGGATCAGGCTTTGCCTGCGATGTTCGAAAAATTGCTCCTTACAGCGCTTACGACCGTGTAAACTTTAACGAGATCCTTTACAACGAAGGCGATACATTTGCCCGATACAAAGTCCGGATGGATGAGTTTCACGAATCACTTTCCATTTTGGAACAGTTGGTTGATAATATTCCTGAAGGAGATTTCACAGCAAAAATGAAACCGGTGATCAAACTGCCTGAAGGCGAATATTACCAACGGGTAGAAACAGCACGCGGCGAACTGGGCGTGTTCATCATCAGCGATGGACAGAAAACCCCATACCGTATGAAGTTCAGGTCCCCTAACTTTAGCAACCTGTTTGTCATTAAAGAACTGGCCAAAGGCTTAAAAATTGCTGACCTTGTGGCAATCAGCGGTTCGCTGGATTTGGTGATCCCGGATATCGACCGATAATTAGTAAAGAAAAAAACCACAACAGATATGCGCAACCAGGCAGCGAAAGTTTCCTGGTTGCCAATTAAACTGAAAATTAACTGAAGCGATTCAAATTATGTCCATGAATATTTATGATATGTCGACCATTACGTCAGCCATCGACACCAGCCTAAAGGCTAACCTGTCTCCGTTCTGGGCGATCACCACAGAACTTGTTCTGGTAGGTTTGGTTGTGTTGACGTTTTATGCCATACTGGGCTTGTTCCTTGTTTATGCTGAACGTAAAGTATGTGCGGTGATGCAAAACCGCCTGGGTCCCGACCGCGTTGGGCCGAAAGGGATCTTTCAGACCATTGCCGACCTGATCAAACTGATCACCAAAGAGCTGATCAATATTAAAAATGCGGACAATTTCCTGTTCAACGTAGCACCGTTCATTGTAGTGATTGCCACGTTTATGGCCATCGCAGCTATTCCATTTGCCAAAGGCTTGCAGGCCGTTGATTTCAATATTGGTGTGTTTTATGTGATCGCTGTTTCATCGCTTGGCGTGGTTGGTATTCTGATTGCCGGCTGGTCGAGTAACAGTAAATATTCATTGATTGGTGCCATGCGAAGTGGCGCCCAGGTCATCAGCTACGAATTGTCTGTTGGACTATCATTGCTATCTGTTGTTATTTTCTCCGGAACCATGCAACTGTCAACGATTGTTGAAAGCCAGGCTGATGGCTGGTGGTTGTTCAAAGGCCACATTCCGGTACTGATCTCATTCGTAATTTTCCTGATCGCCAGTACCGCTGAAACTAACCGTGGACCATTCGACCTTGCGGAAGCCGAATCAGAATTGACCGCCGGTTTCCATACCGAGTATTCAGGGATCAAATTCGCCTTTTTCTTCCTGGCCGAATACATCAATATGTTTATTGTTGCAGCCATGGCGACGACTGTTTTCCTGGGCGGCTGGATGCCTTTCCACATCTTTGGATTCACGGCCTTCAACCACATCATGGATTACATTCCGCCAATCGTGTGGTTCTTTGGGAAAGCTGGCTTGATGGTCTTCGTCATCATGTGGTTTAAATGGACATTCCCACGTTTGCGGATCGACCAACTATTGACGCTCGAATGGAAGTACTTATTACCAATAAATCTTATAAATACCCTGTTCATAGCCTTTATCGTGCTCATGGGTTGGTATTTTAAATAATGGGAGGATTGGAAGAGATGAAAACTATTTTCAACTATTTTAAAGAAATATACCTGGGCATCATCACCTTGTTGAAGGGAATGAAAGTAACGGGACACTATTTTATCCGTCCGGGAGACATCGTGACGCAACGTTACCCCGAGAATCGCGACACGCTGGAAATCGCTGACCGGTTTAAAGGTGAAGTGGTCATGCCCCACGACGAAGAGAATTTTCACAAGTGTACCGGTTGCGGAATCTGTGAAATGAATTGTCCGAATGGCTCAATCGAAATCATCACCAAACGGGAGCCTAATGAAGATGGCAAACCGGTGCGGATGATTGACAAGCATATTTATCATTTATCGATGTGTACTTTTTGTGGACTGTGTGTAAAAACCTGTCCCCAGGATGCATTGGAATTTTCGCAGGAGTTTGAACACGCGGTGTTCGATCGTAACAAACTCACCAAAGTATTGAATAAACCGGGTTCGTCACTCAAAAAAAAGGAAATTAAGAAATGAGCTTTGATATGACCATGTTAAGCCTGTTTGGGCTTGTGATATTAGTTTTCTCGCTTTTGTCAATTTTTACGCGGAGAATTCTACGGGCAGCTGTCTACCTGCTGTTTGTGCTGATTGCCACTGCCGGTTTGTATTTCATGCTCGACTACCAGTTTCTGGCTGGGGTTCAGCTGACGGTGTATGCCGGAGGTATTGTCGTGCTGATTATCTTTTCAATCCTGCTGACCTCGCATATCAGTCACAAATTCGAGAAACCGCACTGGTCGATTCTGGCTGCCGGAATAGGAGTCGTTGTCATCGGGTTGACGTTGACTGTATGGAGTATTCTGTCGTACCATTTTCAACCGACAAGCACACCTGCCATTCCGGTCAACATGCAGGTGATCGGGATGAAGCTGGTGGGCAAAGGAGCTAACGGATATGCCTTGCCATTTGAAGTGATCAGTTTATTGTTGCTGGCAGCCATGATCGGCTCCATCATCATTGCGAAAAAAGAAGAACCAAAAGAAGAATAGATTTAACTGAAGAATTATGATACAGGGTGTTCCAATAACTTATTTTTTAGTGATTAGCGCGGTGATGTTTTTCATCGGGGTTCTGGGCTTCGTCATTCGTCGAAATCTGATCACAGTACTCATGTCCATTGAGTTGATTCTGAATGCTGTGAACCTGAACTTTGTAACATTCAACCGTTACCTTTTCCCCGACAAGATGCAGGGACATTTCTTTGTCATCATTGTCATTGCCATTGCAGCTGCCGAAGCATCGGTCGCTATTGCACTGATCATTAACATTTATCGTCGATTCACTTCTATTGAAGCCGACAAGATCGACAAACTAAAATATTAACCGTGATGCTTTTCACGAATTCAAAAATGAACGAAACTGATTATACCCGATAGTATGGAAACGACACTTTTTAGCTACACGGTATTAATACCGGCCATTCCGATGCTCATGTTCTTGTTGATCGGATTGCTGGGACAAAAATTTAAACCTGCCGTATCAGGTATTGTAGGCACAAGCGCGTTAGGAATTGTTGCCCTGTTATCCTATTACACGGCCTACTTGTATTTCTTCGGAAATCCGGCCACTAGTTCACTGCACTCCACAGTGATTCCCTGGGAAATGAACTGGCTGGCATTTACACCAAGCCTGATCATCAAAATGGGGATTTACCTTGATCCTATTTCTGTTTTGATGTTGGTTGTGGTGAGCACTGTTTCATTGATGGTGCACATTTACAGCATGGGATACATGCATGGAGAAACCGGTTTTGAGCGTTTTTACGCCTTCCTGTCCTTATTTACTTTTTCAATGTTGGGGCTGGTTCTGGCCACCAATATCTTCCAAATGTATATCTTCTGGGAGCTTGTGGGGGTTTCTTCCTTTCTGCTGATCGGGTTTTACTATGAAAAACCATCGGCAGTGGCGGCCGCGAAAAAAGCGTTCATCGTCACCCGCTTTGCGGACCTTGGCTTTTTGATCGGGATTCTGATCATCTCATTCTATACAAGAACATTCGATTTCAAAATATTGACCGATCCGAACAGCACTGTATTTGCCAGTGCAGCCGGAATTAGCTTCATGGGAATGTCCGTGATTTCATGGGCCATGTTGCTTGTGTTCATCGGTGGTGCCGGAAAATCGGCCATGTTCCCCTTGCACATTTGGTTGCCCGACGCGATGGAAGGTCCAACGCCGGTATCTGCATTGATTCACGCGGCAACAATGGTTGTTGCTGGTGTTTACCTCGTGGCTCGTATGTTTGTCGTTTATCATTTGTATGCACAAAACATTTTGGAAGTCATTGCCTGGGTCGGCGGGTTCACCTCGATTTTTGCAGGGATCATCGCCTGTACGCAATTCGACATTAAGCGGGTACTGGCCTTTTCAACCTTATCACAAATTGGTTACATGATGCTGG
>DATFMO010000654.1:0-4763 GCA_035266925.1 Sunxiuqinia sp.
AATTGAGGGGAAAGACAAGTTTCCTGTGGTACAAGTTTCCTGGCAAGATGCTGCGGCCTATGCTAAATGGGCTGGCAAACGGTTACCGATCGAAGCTGAGTGGGAATATGCAGCCCGTGGTGGCCAAAAGGATGCTATTTATCCGTGGGGCACTGAGCTGGTGAACCAAGGCAAGCCAAAAGCCAATACCTGGGATGGACATTTTCCCAATCAAAATAGCGCGAAGGATGGCTATCGTTTGACAGCTCCGGTTGAACAGTTCGCTCCCAACGGGTATGGGTTGTATGATATGGCCGGAAATGTTTGGGAGTGGTGCAACGATTGGTATCGGTCAGACTACTACCAGACTTGTCTGGACAAAGGCATTGTCGACAATCCGCAAGGACCTGCCGATTCGTACGACCCGGATGAACCTTATGCCCGGAAGAAGGTGACTCGCGGCGGTTCATTTTTATGTAATGATCAATACTGTTCCGGGTTCCGTGTATCGGCTCGCATGAAAACAACCTGGGATACCAGCCTCAATCATACTGGTTTCCGTTGTGTGGTTTCTGCAAAATAAAAAATCCCGACAAGAAATTGTCGGGATCTTCAGTCTAAATAATGCGATGGAGTATTACATGATTAGTTTGTAGCCTTTACCATGAACGTTGATAATTTCAACAGACGGTTCATCTTTTAAATGTTTACGCAATTTGGTGATGTAAACGTCCATGCTTCGGGCGTTGAAATAGTTGTCATCAATCCAAATGGTTTTTAAGGCGAAATTTCGTTCCAAAACGTCATTGGCATTGTTGCAAAGCAAACGTAGTAATTCCGATTCTTTGGTCGTCAATTTTACCGTTTCGTCATCGGTTGTTAAGGTTTGTTTCCGGTGATCGAAGGTGTATTTCCCCAATTGATACGTTGATTGTTCTGCATTTTTTCCCTCGCTGGTGCGGCGTAAAATAGCTTCAATCCGGAAGATCAACTCTTCCATACTGAACGGCTTGGTGATGTAATCGTCGGCCCCCATTTTAAAGCCTTCCAAAACATCTTCCTTCAGGTTTTTAGCTGTCAGGAAAATGATGGGGATATCGGAATTAATCAGCCTGATTTCTTTGGCCAGGGTTATTCCATCTTTGCGAGGCATCATAATATCGAGGATGCAAAGATTGTACTGGTTTTTCTTGAATCCTTCATAGGCCAGCACCCCGTCGCCAAAAAGGTCTGTATTGTATCCTTTTGCTATTAAATACTCCTTGAGCAAAAGACCCAAATTTTCATCGTCTTCTGCTAATAAAAGATTTGCTTTTGTTTCCATTTTCTTTCGAATTTAAGGGGAAATAAATCATGAATTTAGTTCCTTTATTTAAAGCACTCTCCACTTTTATTTTTCCTTGATGAGAGTCGATTATTTTTTTCACATAACTGAGTCCAAGTCCGAAACCTTTTACATCGTGTACATTGCCGGTTGGCACCCTAAAAAAGCGTTCAAAAATTTGATCCTGATGCTCCTTGGCAATCCCAATTCCTTTGTCTTTCACCGATACAACAATGTTTCCTTTTTTATTCTCCGTTTGCACTTCAATGTGCGGCTCGCCTTTGCTGTATTTAACAGCATTGTCCAACAGGTTGAAAACCACATTGGTAATGTGAACTTCGTCACCTTTTATCAGATCGTCATCAGCATGAATGTTGGATGCCAGGGTTCCATTTTTACTTTTAACGCGTAACTCAAAGTTAAGGATTACATTATTAATTAGCTCATTAATATGAACTTCTTTAAATTTCAATTTGAGTCGGCCTTCATTGAAGATGGCCATTTGAAGCACTTTTTCAACCTGGAAACTTAACCGTTTACTTTCCTGTAAAATGACATTGGAAACGTGCTCAATGGTGCTCTGTGTATTGTTTACACTGTTGTCGTGCAACATTTGGCTCGCCAGAGAGATGGTTGAAATTGGTGTTTTCAGCTCATGAGTCATGTTGTTAATAAAGTCATTTTTGATGTTAGAAAGTTTCTTCTGTTTCACAATGATCAGAATGGTGTACACGAATATTCCGATCAGTAAGGCTGTGAGAATCGCTGTTGGGATCACCATCAAACCGGCTTCTTTCAATAAATAGCTTTGCCGTTTGGGAAAATAGATGTACAAATAGTTCGGTTTGATTTCCATGATATCGTGTGGAAACAACAAACTTTTATACGGTTTTTTGCTGGACATATCGAAGCCAGGACTGGAGATCACATTCTGCTGATGTCCGTGAGGAAAGGAAATCACAGCATACTTATAATTCAGGTTGATATTTGAATTGTCAAATTCAGTTTTAATAGCATTCTCCAGTTGTTTCTGGTCCACGCGATCCTTAATGGGTAACTGCGAGAACCGATACTGATTTTGAATGATACGATAAATACGAGCTTGTTCGTTCATTCGCATTTCGTATTGCTGACGAATGTATCCATCATAGTCGTGAATTTTATCAAAAGCTGACGGAAAATCACCGGGGATTCCACGTTGTTTGTTCAAATTCGTTGTTGAATCACCATCGTATGAGAAATTAAGTTCTTCATGATAATCACTGGATGATTTTTGTTGCGAGAATCGGAACGATATGCTAAAATCGCCACCGCCTGACGCTTTATTCTGATTTGACCCTGGAAAAATCGTATTATTTTTTTGTTTGGATTTTGGAAAAGGAAAGTTTTGGTACGATTGCCGATTGCTCTGAGCAAGCAGTTTCGACGCCTCTTCCAACTCCAGTTGCGAAACAACCTGGCGCAATGCCCGATTGACCGACTGGTCAAATTGTTCTTCCTTGATTTGAAATGCCTTCTGAATGGAGTTGGTCTGAACCAGGATTAGACTGGTCATCACAATCGCCATAATCACAATCAAAAAGATGATTACCCTTCTACTCATACTGCAAAGATAATCTTTAAATAAGATGTTAATTCTGAACTTAACAATATTTAACACAGGCTGAAACACTGGGAATTCAAAGAATAATCAACCTTAAGAAACCCTTAACAGGCTTTAACATTTGTTAGCACGCGGCGATCTGTTATATCTCTATATTTGTATCGTAGCAAATGTGAAATAAGAATCATTTGCACAAATGGGGTTTAACTGAGTTTCTTACAAGGTGAATTTAGGTTTTGGTTTTTAAAGCGGAGCAGAGAGGCTCCGCTTTTTTCTTATTCCTACTTTTCGAATTATTTCCTCCTCTGGAAAATCAAATAAAAGACATTTATAATCAGCGAGATAGTCCTTTTTTATGGCGGGAGTTTATTGCCTAATTGAAAAATTGGTAGCTTTTTGAGCTGGACTATTTTAACACGTCCAATTCATCTTTTTAAGCCGAATTACTAAAATGAAGAATGATGATTTCTAAAATACAGAGCGTCTAAAAACTTAAAAAGGAACCAAAAATTGGGTTGAAGGAGTGATTTGTTAATGGGGCTTGGGGCGAAATAGGTGGAATAAAATGGACGAAAAGTTATTCTGAATCCAGGCCATCTAATTTATCGAGCGCTTCACGCGATGCATTTTGTTGCGATTCTTTTTTCGAATTGCCCTGACCTCGTCCAATAATTTTATTATCAATTTCAACTGTTGAAAGGAAGATAGGCTGTCGATTGTCTTCAGTTTCTTTTTCTACTGTTTCAAATTTGATCTCATTTTTATTTTTCTGACTCCATTCAATCAGTTGGCTTTTATAGTTGGTGTTGGTCCGTTGAACAGTGTCTAAATCAACATGGTTAAGCAGTAACTTTTTAATGATGAAGTGCCGGGTAATTTGGTAGCCTTTATCCACGTAGAGTGCTCCAATAATGGCTTCCAGCGCGTCGCCGTAAATGTGGCTATTTTCATCTGTATTGTTCGTGTTCGACTTGATGTAGTAGTTCAAGCCAATTTGAAAGGTGAGATCGGTCAGAAAAGCCCTGTTGACCAGTTTTGAGCGCATCTGGGTCAAAAAGCCTTCATCCATGTTTGGGAACCTGTTGTAAAGAAATTCGGCAATGACAGCACCGAGAATGGCGTCACCAAGATACTCCAGGCGTTCGTTGTTAACCCAGTTGCCTTGCGAGTCGGTTTTCGATGCTGAACGGTGGGTGAGGGCTGTTTCGTAAAGGTCAATGTGGGTGGGAGTGATGTTAAATAGCGACTTTAAAAACAAATAAAACTCTTTTCTTTCGGAAGAAAAGAGTTTTATTTTTTGTGCGATATTTCTAATCACCTTATCAGTATTTCTTAAAAATTACTGTTGCATTGTGTCCTCCAAAACCAAAGGTGTTACTTAAGGCGTAATTAATTTCGCGCTCTTTTGCTTTTCCAAAGGTGAAATCCAGTTTACTGTCAATCTCAGGATCGTCGGTAAAATGATTAATTGTTGGAGGAATAATTCCATCATTCAATGCCATGATACAGGCAATACCTTCAACAGCACCAGCTGCTCCCAGTAAGTGTCCGGTCATTGATTTCGTAGAACTAATACTTAATTTATAAGCATGATCACCAAAACATTTTTGAATTGCTTTTGGCTCAGCAATGTCTCCTAAAGGAGTAGAGGTACCGTGAACGTTGATATAATCAACTTCTTCCGGTTTTATGCCGGCATCTTCAAGAGCCCAGTTCATAACTAATGAAGCACCTTTGCCGTCAGGATCGGGGGCAGTCATGTGATAAGCGTCGGCAGACATGCCTCCACCTGCAACTTCAGCATAAATTTTTGCACCGCGGGCAACGGCATGTTCGTACTCTTCAAAAATAAGAGCA
>DATFMO010000655.1:0-15464 GCA_035266925.1 Sunxiuqinia sp.
ATGTTGGACGCCCATCTCCATTGTACTTTGCGAAACGAATGTCCGAGAAATATGGATCGAACATTTACCTGAAGCGTGAGGATTTGAACCATACGGGTTCCCACAAAATCAACAATACAATTGGGCAGATTTTGCTGGCCAAGGCGTTGGGTAAAAAGCGAATTATCGCAGAAACAGGAGCCGGACAGCATGGTGTGGCAACTGCAACTGTTTGCGCATTGATGGGCATCAAATGCATTGTTTACATGGGAGCGTTGGATGTAAAGCGCCAGGCGCCAAATGTGAAAAAAATGAAGATGCTGGGAGCTGAAGTGATTCCGGCCGTTTCCGGAAACCAAACGCTGAAGGATGCCACCAACGAAGCTTTGCGCGATTGGATCAATAACCCGGTGGATACGCACTACATCATTGGTTCGGTGGTGGGACCGCATCCGTACCCCGACATGGTGACACAGTTTCAGGCGGTGATTAGTGAAGAGATCAAAATGCAGCTGGATGAGCAGGTTGGCCACGAATTCCCAACACGGGTGATTGCTTGTGTGGGCGGTGGGAGTAATGCTGCCGGTGCCTTTTATCATTTTCTGGAAAATGAAGAAGTGGAACTGATTGGTGTTGAAGCAGCCGGAAAGGGAATTGACACGGATGAAAGTGCTGCGACACTTTTCCTGGGCAAAACAGGTGTGTTGCACAGCGCCAAATCCATGTTGATGCAGACCGAAGATGGCCAGGTGGTTGAGCCGTATTCGATTTCAGCCGGGTTGGATTACCCAGGAATTGGACCGCTACATTCTCATCTGTTTAAAACAGGTCGAGCTAAGTATCTCTGGGCGACGGATGAAGAGGTTTTAAAGTCAGCTTTGGAGTTGACCCAATTGGAAGGAATTATTCCCGCTCTGGAATCGGCGCATGCTTTGGCGGCATTGAAAAAGATCAAGTTGGATCCCAAAGACGTAACCGTGATCAACCTTTCGGGGCGCGGCGATAAAGACATGGAGACTTATTTGAATTATTTTGGCTATTAATAAATGGCAACTGGCAGCCAGCAGCTTGCGGCCAGTTGCATAAATTGAGGATTATGAGTACACAAAATAGAATCAATCAACTTTTTCAAACAAAAAAGGAAAATATCCTTTCTGTGTATTTCACAGCGGGGTATCCTGAATTAAAAGATACAGTTTCAATCATTCAGAACCTGGTAAAAAATGGGGTCGATTTAATTGAAATTGGGATGCCATTTTCTGATCCGGTAGCAGACGGTCCGGTAATCCAGAATAGTAGCACCATTGCCCTTAAAAACGGAATGAGCATCAAATTGCTGTTTGAACAGTTGGCAAACATTCGTCAAACGATGGACATCCCGCTAATTTTAATGGGTTACCTGAACCCGGTGATGCAGTTTGGCATTGAGAAATTTTGTCAGAAATGCCAGGAAGTGGGTGTTGATGGTTTGATATTGCCTGACCTTCCATTGAGTGTTTATGAAGATGAATTCAAAGCGCTATTTCAGCAGTATGGTTTGCACAACATTCTACTCATAACGCCACAGACTTCGGACAGTCGAATTCAGCAAATTGATGATGCATCAGAGGGATTCATCTACATGGTTTCGAGCTCGTCAACAACCGGAGCAAAGGACAAGGTTTCTGATTTTCACGCTGATTATTTTGACCGCGTGAATCAACTGAATTTGAAAAATCCGCGGTTGATTGGCTTTGGGATTTCAAATCATGAAACCTTTCGAAATGCCTGTAAATACGCGTCAGGTGCGATTATTGGCAGCGCCTTTGTGAAGGCTCTTGATCAGGAAGTAACATTGGAAGAACGCATTTCAGGTTTTGTTAAAAGTGTTGTAAAGCCTGCTTAATTTTTGAGGTGTTAATTTGCGTAGATTTCAATTTGTTAATGTTTTAAAACAAGTTTTTTGTATGATTGAATTTACCTGTTTGATAGTCAGAATACTTACTGGACTTCCACAAAAGATTCTGGGTTAAAATGTGTTAATGGGTGATTTCCAGCATACCAAAAGTAATCTCATTGTGTTATATTTATTAGAGTAATTAATATAAACGTTCAGAACCATGATTGAATACGCAAAAGTTATCTTACCGAAGGTTTGTTTCAGTCGTCAATTATTTCGCAAAGAACTGATCAAATGTGTGAATTGGGTGGAGAGCCCGAAAGACCTAAATGAACTGCGTGAATGGTGTGATGAAAATTTCGGGGAGATGTATCCTGAAATTTTAAATGAAGTTTTTTCAACAATTGCAGCATAAGAACTGAAGGAAAAGGTCCCCAAAAGGGACTTTTTTTTTGGACTGTATTTTGGGTATTTTCCCCCAGTAACTCGTATTTATTTAAAATATTTCTTATGGCATTTTTGCCCATAAAAAAGGCTTTCACGTTTCGTGAAAGCCTTTTTTATTTTACCAAATTGTTTGATTATCCACACTTGGATGAACCACAGTCAGGGCAGGTTAGGCAACCCTCCTGATAGATGACGTTATCTGAACCACATTCCCCGCAAACAGTCCCTTCTGCAACAGTGCCGTTTGGAATGTATTTTTTCAAAGCACGGGCAACACCTGCTTTCCAACTGTTAATGGTTTCATTATCCAGCTGAAGACTGGTCACCGTGTCCACAACTTTATGAATAGGCATGCCATGCCTGAGGACTCCGGAAATTAGCTTCGCATAATTCCAGAATACGGGGTTGAATTTGTAAGATAATCCTTCGATTGTTGTTTTATAGCCGCGTTTGTTTTCGTATTGGAAATCGTAACGTGAATTTCCATCTTCATCGCGACTTTTTAATATTTTTCCTTTTGTTACTGAACGAGGAAGTAAAATTCCATCTTCATCATCCTGAAGACCGGTAAAGATTTCGTAAGGTAGTCCATCCATCAAGCCAATGAAAGCCACCCATTTGTCTTTGTTGTTCTGGAAACGAACCACATCAGCTTCCAGCTCATCCGGGCGTTTGGTTGGGAATTTGGAATCCTTTTTCTTTTCTTCCGGTTTGTTGGAAATCAGTACTCCTGAACGCGAACCATCGCGGTAAACAGTGACTCCTTTGCAGCCGCTTTTCCAGGCTTCAAAATACAATTTACCAACCAGTTCTTCTTCAACATCATTAGGGAGATTGATGGTCACACTAATGGAGTGGTCGACCCATTTTTGGATTCGTCCCTGCATGCGGACTTTGCTCAGCCAGTCGACATCATTCGAAGTTGCTTTGTAGTATGGCGATTTAGCAACCAGTTTATCCAGTTCTTCCTGGGAGTATTTTTTATCAACAGCAATGCCATTGGCCTTCATCCAGGTTACAAATTTGTGGTGGAAAACTACATATTCTTCCCAGCTATCACCAACTTCATCGACAAAATCAACCCGTGTGTTTTTATCGTTTGGATTTACTTTACGGCGACGTTTGTATACCGGCATGAAAACCGGCTCAATACCGGACGTTGTTTGGGTCATCAAACTTGTAGTTCCGGTTGGAGCAATGGTTAACAGGGCAATGTTACGACGACCATATTTCACCATGTCCTGGTACAACGCTTCATCTTCTTTGCGAATCCGGTTGATCATCGGGTTGTTTTTCTCGCGCTCGGCATCAAAAATGGAAAAGGCGCCTCTTTCCTTGGCCATATTCACCGAAGAACGATAGGCTTCAACAGCCAGTGTTTTGTGAATTTCTTCACTGAAATCGATGGCGTCTTCTTTTCCGTAGCGTAAGCCAAGTGCTGCAAGCATGTCTCCTTCAGCAGTTATGCCAACACCTGTGCGACGTCCGTCACGCGCTTTCGATTGAATTTTTTCCCAAAGTTTGCGTTCGATGTATTTAATTTCTTCGCTTTCCGGATCTGAGTCGATCTTTTCTATGATGGCATCAATTTTTTCCAGTTCCAGGTCAATGATGTCGTCCATGATGCGTTGTGCAAACCCAACGTGTTCCTTGAATTTATCGAAGTTGAATTTTGCTTCCGGTGTAAATGGATTCTCGACATAAGAATACAAGTTGATCGCTAACAAACGACAGCTGTCATAGGGGCAAAGTGGAATTTCGCCACAAGGGTTGGTTGATACAGTTCTATAACCCAAATCAGCATAGCAATCCGGCACTGATTCATTGATGATGGTGTCCCAGAAAAGAATACCTGGTTCAGCGGATTTCCATGCGTTATGCACAATCTTTTTCCAGATTTGCTCCGCGTTGGTTTCTTTAACAAAACTTGGGGTTTCTGAATAAACGGGGTACTGTTGCTTGTACAGTTCACCGCTTTCGATGGACTGCATAAAATCATTGTGGATTTTTACCGATACGTTGGCTCCGGTGACTTTCCCCTGCTCCAGTTTGGCGTCGATAAATTTTTCAGAGTCGGGGTGTTTGATGGATACAGAAAGCATCAGCGCGCCCCGACGACCATCCTGGGCAACTTCACGTGTCGAATTTGAATAGCGCTCCATAAATGGAACAATGCCAGTTGAGGTCAACGCCGAGTTTTTCACCGGAGAACCTTTTGGGCGAATGTGTGACAAATCGTGCCCAACACCACCGCGACGTTTCATCAATTGAACCTGTTCCTGGTCGATTTTTAAAATACCACCATAGGAGTCAGAATCACCTTCATTTCCCACAACAAAGCAATTGGAAAGTGAAGCAATTTGATAGTCATTGCCAATCCCAGTCATCGGACCTCCCTGGGGAACAATGTGATTAAAGTCTTTCAGAAGCTGGTAAACCTCTTTTTCGTTCATGGGGTTTTCATACTTCTTCTCGATCCTGGCGATTTCTTTTGCCAGACGCTTATGCATTTCGTCGGGAGTCTGTTCGTAGATATTGCCGAAAGAATCCTTCAAAGCATATTTGTTTACCCATACTCTAGCTGCCAGATCATCTCCATTGAAATAATTCAGACTTGCTTCGTATGCTTCATCCTGGGAAAAAATTTTCCTGCCCGTTTTGGGCTCCACTGCCACATTTTTGAAAGCCATACACCAAAAATTATAAAACTGTTTTTGTTAACTGATTGTAAACTTGAATTAAAGTTCGGTTCCTTTAACACGTTATTGCATCATGCAAGATAACATCTCGCTCAAAAAAAATGAATACTATTTTTCTGAAATGGCTTTAAAGTTATCAACGGAAAAGTGTTAGTTGGCTGAAGGATAACTTGATAGGTTTTTGATAATTAAGAAAAGTTTACCAAAATGGGAAGCGATGGTTATCTGTGTGCCGAAAAGTTAACAGAAGGTAAACTGTTGAATGTCAAAACACATGGTACGATTATCCGTAGGTATTAGTTTCAAAAATTACGAGATGTTAAAAACTTTTGTCAAAACCTGCTGCGTAGCACCTAAATTTTTAGCCATAAATTTTTCGCATTTCGTAGCGATGTCACGACGTGTTTTTTCTTCCTCCAAAAGTCTGTTCAGGGTGTTGTTTAGAACGGCGCTATTTTCAATTGGAAATGCGACTCCTGAGTCTTCCAACCCACGAGCTTCCTGGAACTTTTGGTAGTTGGGACCAAAGACCACTGGTATTTTATAAATGGCAGCCTCCAGGGTGTTGTGAATACCAACTCCAAATCCTCCACCAACGTAGGCAATATCGGCATAGCCGTAAATGCTGGATAAAATTCCGATGCGGTCAATGATCAGCACCCTGTAATAAGAAAGATCCTGTCCTTCAGTCAGCGAATAAATGGCGGCTTCCATCGGTATTTGCTTTTGCAATCGCAGGATGTTGTTTTCGTTGACTTCATGGGGGGCAAAAATGATTTTAACATCTGTATTTTGCTTTAAAAAGTCAATCAACAAACCTTCGTCTGGCGGCCAGCTGCTACCGGCAACAATCAGGCGCTGACCAGCTTTAAACTGTTCTATTCGCGGCAGGTCTTTGCTGTTGGACGCGATTTCGGCAACCCGGTCAAATCGGGTATCACCATTAACAGTGAAATTATTCAAACCAATTTGCGAAAGTAACAAACCAGATTGATCGTTCTGTACAAAGAAGTGTTCGACGTTCTGCAAAATTTTGCGGTACCATTGGCCACGAAACCCTTTGCTGAAGAACAATTGATTTTCGCGGAAAATGGCAGATACCATGTAAATCGGAATGTCTTTTTGTTTCAGGATCCGGAAGTAGTTGTACCAATATTCGTATTTGATGAAGAATGCTTTTTCAGGATGAATCAGGTCGATGAACCGTCGCGCTTTTTTCGGCGTGTCAGCCGGGAGGTAGCAAATGCAGTCTGCCAGTTTGTAATTTTTACGAATTTCGTAGCCACTTGGTGAGTAGAAAGTCAGCACCACCTGGTAGTTTGGATACTGCTGTTTAATTTTTTCAATCAGTGGACGCCCCTGTTCAAATTCGCCCAACGAGGCGCAGTGGATCCAGATGACCGGTTGTTGTCGATTGAGGCGTTTTTCAATCGTCTCAAAAATCACTTTTTGACCATTGGTGAAAAGTCGGGCTTTTTCGTTGAAAAGTGCTGCGATTTGAGCCACCAAAAAGTAAAACCGGATACCCAACTGATAAAACAAACTCATAGCAAGTGACGGATTTGGTTATAAAAGTAGTTGATATTATGATTGATTTTGCAAATACCCATGATCCTTTTTCAGGCCTGGAGCCATTGAGGCCTCGACGGCTAATTCGTCGCAACGTTCATTTTCGGGAATATCAGCATGCCCTTTCACCCAAACGAAGCGAACCTTGTGTTTCTTGTAAACAGGCAGAAAGCGGGTCCAAAGGTCGGCATTCTTTTTGCCTTTGAACCGTTTCTTCACCCAGCCCCAAACCCAGCCTTTCTCAACGGCATCTACCACATATTTCGAATCGGAATAGATGGTCACATCACAGTTCTCTCTTTTTAACGCTTCCAGCCCGGTAATCACGGCCAGTAACTCCATCCGGTTGTTGGTGGTCAGTTCATAGCCATCGGAAAGTTCTTTGCGGTGTGATCCCGACATCAACACCACACCGTAGCCTCCCGGGCCGGGGTTTCCGCGTGCCGCTCCGTCGGTGTAAATGATAATACGGGGAGATTGGGTCATGCAAATTTATTTTTGGCAAAGATACAACAGGGAAGAGGGAATCCAACCGGATGTCCTCGTGATGATCTGTTGTCTATGATTTTTGAATAACTTCAGGTTCCTATTTTACAAGTGTCATTTCGTCAACCAGGTTGGTGGCTCCGGCATATTTATCGATCACCCACAGCACAAACCGAATATCAACATTGATGCATTTCTGAAGCTTGGGCTCGTAGGTGATGTCGCCGCTCATGGCTTCCCAGTTACCATCAAAAGCAAGTCCGATCAACTGGCCTTCAGCATTCATAACCGGGCTGCCGGAGTTTCCTCCGGTGATGTCATTATTTGAAATGAAACACGTATGTAGTGTACCATCTTTGTCGGCATACTGGCCGTAATCTTTGGCATAATACAAATCTTCCAATCGTTTGGGAACGCTGAATTCCGGATCGCCGGGAATCTCTTTTTCAATATATCCTTTCAGGGTGGTATAATAGTCGTAATGCACGGCATCCCGTGGATCATAACTGCCAATAGTTCCGTAAGTCAGGCGCATTGTTGAATTGGCATCCGGGTAAAATTTCTTGTTGGGCTCCATCTTCATCAGACCAGCAACAAACAACCGGCGTCCCGTCATCAATTCCTGAACCGTTTGGCTCATATTGATGGCGATGATCGACATCTCGTCAAAAATTTCCAGGCTTGTTTGAAACGCCTCATCTTTTTCCAGCGTTCTCAACTTTGGATGATCCAGGAAATCTTCCATGCTGGCCTTGCTGGCGAAAATTGTTTTGTCAAACATTTTTTCGGCATAAGCTTCATAATCGCCCTTGTACTTGTCTTTGATTGTTTTGAAAAAATTGGGTTGAAAAGCCGGATCCACATGTTCTGCATACACTTTCAACAGGGCGCCAGTCACCTTGGCGTCAGTGGCCGCATTGTAATCTTTGAAATATTCCGGAAGCTCGGCTCGCATCTGCTCAATATTGATCTCAATGCGGTGTTTGTTATTTTCGTCGCGCTTCAAAGCGTCGTACAGCCCTTTTGCGCCATAGGCATAGTAAAATATTTCCGGTCCGCGGATCAAGCATTCTGAAAGGTATTCATAGGCTTTTTCATCGCGGGTATCTTTGTAAGCATCCTTGATCATATCAAGTGCTTTGCCGTATTTTTCCTTTCGTGTGTCATTGTCATCCACCCAACTGGTAAATTTTTGTTCCAACGCCTTTTTCTGTTCAATGACATGCAATTTCCGCAGTCCTTCGTTTTGTCCAATGCTGTATTTATAGTAGTTGGAGCTGGTCGCATATTTCGATGCGTATTGAAGTTCTGCTTTTTGGCTGGTCTCCATGTATTTTTTCAGAATATCCAACTTCACGCCACGCGCATCAATGCGAGCCTGGTTGGTCACATTCATGATGAAATTCACGCCGTACGAGGTTTTGTAACGGTTGGTTCTTCCCGGGTACCCCAACACCATGGTGAAGTCACTGTCCTGGTAACCTTTTAGCGAAATCTTTAAAAACTTCTTCGGATGAAAAGGAACATTGTCTTTTGAATAATCGGCCGGTTTGCCATCGGGGCTGCAATATACACGAAACATGCTGAAATCGGCATTGTGTCGTGGCCACATCCAGTTGTCGGTGTCGCCACCAAACTTACCGATTGCTTCGGGTGGAGCTCCCACCAGTCGAATATCGCGAAATGTTTCGTACACAAACAGGAAGTAGCGATTCCGTTCAAACAATGGCTTCACTCGCGCTTCATAATCGCTGGAGCTGTCAAGTGCTGCCTTTTGTATTTCGAAAATTTTGCGTTGGATATTTGCGCGACGTTCGTTGTGACTCATGGTGTCGCTAACATCCTCCATCACCTGGTCGGTCACATCTTCCATACGAATGAGAAAGGAAACGGTTTTCCCGGGATTGGGAAGTTCTGCATCGCGGGTTTTGGCCCAAAAGCCATCACGCAGATAGTCGTGCTGAACCGAGCTATGTTCCTGGATCTCGTTGTACCCACAGTGGTGGTTGGTCAGCAATAAGCCGTCTTTAGAAACCAGTTCGCCGGTACACGATCCGTGATCCAAAGCAACAACGGCATCTTTTAAACTGGAATGGTTAATATCATAAATGTCATCTGCAGTCAGTTTCAACCCTTCTTGCTGCATCGCCTTCATGTTCAGCTTGGCAATCAGCGACGGCAACCACATCCCTTCGTCCGCACGTGCCGAAAGCTGTAACAGCATTGCAAAGGCAACAAATGCAATAAAAATCCTTTTCATTCGGTATTATTTCAATGGTAATTAGTTTCAAAAACCACACAAAGATATTCATCTCGCGCGATCAGCAAATCTTTTTTCAGCTTATCTTCCTGAAGGCTGATTTCACTATCAGTTGGCAATTTTTCTTTTTCATTACAAAAACAATGTATTTTTTTATTTCAGAATGAAACTGGAATAGGCAGTTGTTTTTCAACGTTAAAATTGACCTGTCAATAAACGATTCTCGTTTCAATATTCACGAGACTTCCACCTGATTTTCCCTATCTTTGCAGGAAATTTTTTGAATCAGAAAGCATGAATGACGGAAAAGTAAGGGTGCGTTTTGCGCCAAGTCCCACAGGCCCGTTGCATATGGGCGGTGTTCGTACAGCATTGTTTAACTACTTGTTTGCCAAAAAACACGGAGGCGATTTTATCCTTCGTATTGAAGACACCGATCAGACCCGCTATGTGCCGGGTGCTGAAGACTACATTCTTGAATCTCTGAACTGGTGCGGTTTGTCTCCTGTTGAAGGCCCCGGAATCGGTGGCGAATTTGGCCCATACCGGCAAAGCGAACGAAAAGCCATGTACCGTGATTTTGCGTTGCAACTGGTGGAAAGTGGAAATGCCTATTACGCATTCGATACACCGGAAGAGCTGGACAAGCTGCGCAGCGAAGCAGAAGCCAACAAACAGGTTTTTTCTTACGATTTGCACACACGCGGCAACCTGAATAACTCGTTGAAACTTTCGGCAGAAGAAGTGCAGCAAAAGATTGATGCAGGCGAGCCTTACATTATCCGTTTTAAAATGCCCGAAAATACTGATGTGGTTGAAAATGATCTGATTCGAGGTGAAGTCAAATTCAATACCAATCAATTGGACGACAAGGTATTGTTCAAATCCGATGGTATGCCAACGTATCATCTGGCCAATGTGGTGGACGATCACCTGATGCAGATTAGTCATGTGATTCGTGGTGAGGAATGGTTGCCATCCATGCCGCTGCATATTTTATTATACGAAGCCTTGGAGTGGGGAGACGATCGCCCGCAATTTGCGCACCTACCACTGATTTTGAAACCGACAGGCAAAGGAAAATTGAGCAAGCGCGATGGTGATAAACTGGGATTCCCGGTTTTCCCTCTGCAATGGACCGATCCAAAAAGCGGCGAAGTTTCCCGCGGTTATCGCGAAGATGGTTATTTCCCCGAAGCGTTTGTCAACCTGCTGGCTTTGTTGGGGTGGAACGCCGGAACCGACCAGGAATTTTTCACCATGGATGAACTCGTCGAGCAGTTCAGCCTGGAGCGTGTGGTGAAGGCGGGTGCCCGTTTTGACCCGGAAAAAGCCAAGTGGTTCAACCGTCACTATTTTCAACAAAAAGATGATGCCGTATTGGTGGAAGCTTTTCGGCCATTGGTGGCAGCCAAAGGTGTGCAGGCCAGCGATGACCTGTTATTGAAAGTCGTCAGCTTGGTGAAGGAGCGCTGCGAATTCGTGGCTGATTTGTGGGAACAAGCGAGCTATTTCTTTGTGGCGCCTGAAGACTATGATGCCAAAACGGTCAAAAAGAAATGGAAAGAAGATACGCCGGAAAAACTCAATACTATTATTGAATTGTTTCACGATATTGATCAGTGGAAAGCGGAGTCCATCAAAGATTCATTCTCCAATTTTATGAATATTCGGGCGTGGTCGTTTGGTGTGGTTATGGTGCCCATTCGTTTGGCTTTGGTGGGAACCAGTGCTGGCGTTGATCTGTTTGACATTTGTGAAATTATTGGAAAGGACGAAACAATCCGTCGTATTGAAAACGCTGTTGAAACGTTGAGATAATTATTACCAAATAAATAGATTCAAAGCCCGGAGCGAGCGACTCCGGGCTTTCTTTTTGAAAAGCCTGGTTAGGCACTTTTCACTTTTAGCAATTCTTCATGTTTTTCATGCCATTCTTTGCAGGCTTTGTAAGTCGCATCAGCTACTTTCGGAATTTCTTCAAAATGCGTTAGCAACCGCTCTTCGATTAAATCGTGTAGGTGATTGGCTTTTTGGGTGGCGTCGAATTTCAGTTGGTTGACAAGCCTTTCCAGGTCGGCGAGTTTGTGTGCATCCATGGCAATTGGTTTAAGATTAAGGTATCGTATAAGATAAACAATTTTCCTCAGATTTGTGTCATGCAAGTTTTATGCTGAATTTGCAAATGGTTGAAAACGAGTCGTTCGTTTTGAAATTATCCTACTTAAATGTAGGATAAAAGTCGAATTGACCACAGGAACGTGGAGAATCTTACTGTATACAAGTTTTTGAACAAGAGTTGTCGATCAGGTTCACGATGCTTTTTGGTGAGTGCTTGGTGTTTTTGCGCCTTCGTGGCGAAATGATCCTGCAATACTTGCCACAAAGACATGAAGTCGCGAAGATTACACAAAGTGACATTCTGTTGACTCTTGTCAATCTGTGATTAATAATGTTGTTTTTAGAGCAAACTTAGGTTGGTGAAAAATTACCGAATGATCAGCTTTTTCGTCTGTACCTGATCACGCAATTTTAATCGAATGAAATAAACACCCGGTGAAAGTCCTGAAAGATCAAGGGTACTTTGTCGTTCCTGCAAGTCAGTTTTGACGCGAATTCGTTTGCCTGCTATTGAAAGGATTTCCAGTTGTGCGTCATTCGGAATGACATGGTTGATTACAACAGTCAGTCGTCCACTCGTTGGGTTGGGAAATAATTTGAAAACGTCCGAATCCGTTCGCTGCTCGGAAACGTCATCTGTAATATCGAAGTAGCAATTATCAAAATCGCTGGATTGATAAATCAGATTTCCACTTTGATGGAAACAAACGAGTTGATAATTATGGCTGGACGGGGTGTACCCAAGAAATGTTTGACGTAATAGGCCATCAGTAATGCTACCAATTCCGTCGATCCATATTTCCTGAGTTTTCCATCCGGGATCGGACTTTGGAAATTCTGTTAGGTAATAGATTTTCCGTGTGGAATTATTCAGAATCGTATCTTTTACAGAATCCAGAACGGAAACATAGGTGGGACCTGGGTGGTGAATTTCCGATTCCATGGAATCGCCAATGGCCAGTCCAAAATCATACAACAAGGTTTCCGGGTTAGTGCTGTCTTTTGAGAAAATCTTTTCACCATCTTGTCGCAGAAAGTGTCCTTCAGGTTGCCAACTTTCATGATTGGGATCGGTCGATTGCATGAGTTTTTTGTAGCCAATTTCATGGATGGTCGTGTCTGCACCAATTTTGTACCAGGTCGATTGGGTGTAGGAATACGGATCATCGGGATGAACATGGACATATTCAAAATCATCCGAAACGCTCCACTGATTATTTGAAGATAGTAATTCGTTATTGATAATAATTTTTTCCGTTTTGGTTAATGTTCCAAGTGAGATCGTGATCAAATAGATTCCATCATCTTGTAAAATTTGAAATGTGTTGAAGTTGTTGTCGGTGGTTTCAAATTGGCCAATTTCCCGGCCGTCCATGGAGTGAAGCGTAATTTGAGCAAGTTGATTGTCAGGATTGTCAAAATAGACAGTTGTTCCTTTTTGTACAATATTTAATGATGGATTGACTCGAATTTCATAAACCAGGTTCGGGGCCGATTCACAGCCGCAGGAATCGGTGGCGATGACGTCATATTGGGTCCACCATTCTGTTAATGAATCTGTGAAACACCAGGTGACCAGGGAGTCCGGATTTGATAAACCGATAGTTGGTTGCCAGCGATAGGTCAGTGGGCCAATACCTCCATCAACAGATGCCTCATGAAATAAGATGCTGTCTCCTTTGTCAAGTTCGTAGACTGAATATCCAGTTAAATACACATATGATGAAAATCGAACACGAATGCTGTCGCTTGCAGTTTGATTTTCACTGTCGGTGACGTGAAGAATAAATGTCGTCCAGTTTGATCCGGTGGCTGAGCTTTTGAGTTTTGGGGTGAGCAGTGTGGTGTCACTTAAAAAATCACTTGCGGTGTACTTTTTTGACCACAAAGGGACATTGGCTTCCCAGGCAATGGTGTAAGGTTCAACCCCATTTTTAATGCTTGCGTCGCTTCCCAAAATCATATCGTGAGGATACATTCCAAGGCAATAGGTAGTGTCTTTCCCAGCATCAACAGTGAGTTGAGCAAAACAGTTTGTTGAAAGAATGAGGAAAAAAATCAATAGTTTTATTTTCATCGTTTTAGGATCTTACAACTGAAAGTTGAAGAGTTTGGTTTTAATTGGTGAATTCTGGCGAAATAGAGGCCGTTTGGCAAATGGTTCATCTGAATATTGATTGGACCGTTGCCAGAACTGGAAATTTGTTTGGTCAGCATTTTTGTTCCCCAAAAGTTTAATAGATCAATTTTATAAACTGCATTCTCGTTGATCGGTTGTATACAAAGTGATTGGAGTTCTTTACTGTACCAGCATTTTATTGTTTTTTCATTCGCTTTAGTCTGAATAGCTTCTGTGTAATAAATAAATCCAACGTAAAGCAGGCTAACTGAATCCGTGCTAAAATTGGTTTTATAACGGCAAAAGTTATTCATGCCAACTTGTATTCCAGAGGTGTCAGACATGCTTGTAAATCCACCAGGCCAGCTTCCGCAACAAAAAGAATCGAACCAGCCACCCGGAGGATTCCAACTGGTTAGTATGACGTGCATACTACTTTCGGAATAATTCTGCTCGTAAGAATCAATAAGGTTTTTTTTCCATGAGATTTTAATTGGCCAATGATGGTTTATTACTCCTATTTCAATATAGTAATCGGAGCTATATTGTTTCTTTGAAATATAGGAAGGAATTTTCTCTTTTTCCAGCCGGCAATCTAGATCATCACTGTTGGCTGCATCAGTGAAAAAGGCGAAAAAAGTAGAATCATAAGGTTGACCCAATAGATTGGCCTCTCCTAAATTTTGATCAACGCCAGTGGTTGCTGATTGGTCGAAGCCGAAGATTAACGTGTCTTTATTGCCAACAGCATCTTCAAAATAAAGTGGAAATGAATACTCCTGGGAGAATACTGCCAAAGAAGGTAGCAGGCAAACAATTAAAAGTGAAAAATTCTTCATGATTGACAGGTTCGGTTTTGGGGTTCATATCTGCGACCAAAGTTAACAAAAAATATTCCAAATTCACTCAATCACTTTCTCATTATGGCTGTTTACAAACAGCATCGCATCAATTTGGTTGAACCCTTCGAAGAGTGGGGCGCCTTCGTGTTTGAGGTGTTCAGAGCTAGGCTTTGAGCGTATAAGAAACTTGAGGTGCACAACTGGCACCTCAAGTTATTTACACTAAATTCTAAAGCAAGTTATTAGTTGCAACTTATTGTATTATTTACATCAACATCAATTGTTAATTCTGCTCCTGAGACGACTTCAAAACCGCTTTTAAGGGTTACCTCATATCTCCCAGCGAAGGTGATGTTGGCTCCATTTTGAACGGTAACATCACCTGTTGGTTCTGAATTAGTGACGTGGTTACCTGCTTCAATTATATGAGAAGCTATTGTTTGTGTCCCGCTTAATGTTTCATTTTGAATGTAATTTGTGGCCGCTTCTTTAACACATCGATAGGCATTTATTCGCCCTGCACCGACCATCCCAGGGTATAGGTTCGCGTCATTCACGGGATCAGCAGTACTTTTAATAATATCCTGAGCTTCGATAGGCGTTATACACGGATTGACGGATCTCATTAAAGCACAAACTCCTGCGACAATCGGAGTTGCAAATGATGTTCCGGTACAACAACCATAATAAGGCCAAGTATTTTCCTCACAGTTCCCATTTACCTCATTTTCTGTACATTTAGCTCCCATGACGCAATATCCAGGGGCACAAATGTCGACGTTTGGATAATGCGAATGAGTTTTGTTAACCCCGTCTTTAAAGTATGTATGATTGTCATTAATGTCAGTACTGGTAACCTTAATAATCCTTTGGTCATAATTGGCAGAAAAGGGATAAATCACTCCTCCATTACAGTTTTCGGAGCCATTACCAGCAGAAGCAACTATTATAGTTCCATTATCTAAAATTTCCTTGATTATTAAAGAATCTTGTCCTTCATCATTACCTGTTTGTCGATTGCAAGACGAGTACCAGCTAATACTAACCACGTCTGCATGCATTA
>DATFMO010000656.1:0-4473 GCA_035266925.1 Sunxiuqinia sp.
TAAAGGCTCGCTTCCATATGACGATCCGCACAACTTGGGTGCAACAGGGGCAACCGGAACGGAAGGTGCCAATGCGATCAGCAACGAAGCCGATGTGATCATTGGCATTGGAACCCGCTACAGTGATTTCACGACTGCATCCAAAACTGCCTTTCAAAATGAAAATGTCAAATTCATCAACATCAATATCACTGAATTTGATTCCCACAAACACCGAGCACTGGCTTTGACCGGCGATGCCAAAGTAATTTTGGAAGAACTGGCTGAAAAACTGGGTTCATTCAAAGTGGACGATGCACACCAGAAACTGGTTGCTGATTATAACAAAAGTTGGGACGAAAAAGTCACGTTGGCTTATCAGGTTGAAAATAATGCTATTCCAAGCCAGGCAGAAGTGATTGGCGCCGTCAATTCGTTTTCCAATCCAGAGGATGTCGTTTTGTGTGCGGCAGGGAGTGCCCCAGGCGATTTGCATAAACTCTGGCGGACTCGTAACTCGAAAGGCTTTCATTTGGAATACGGCTACTCCTGCATGGGTTATGAAATTTCTGGCGGATTGGGAGCGAAAATGGCTTTCCCCAATCGGGAAATCTACGCCATCCTTGGTGATGGTGGCTACCTGATGATGCCTTCGGAAATTGTGACCTCCATTCAGGAGCGGATCAAGCTCACCATCATTTTAATTGACAACGGTGGGTTTGGCAGCATCGGAGGCTTGTCCAAGTCGATCGGCAGCGAAGGATTTGGCACCAAATATTCCTACCGGAATGCAGAAACCGGACTGATTGAGGGTGAGGCGCTACCAGTAGATTTTGCGAAAAACGCTGAGAGCCTGGGTGCAAAGGTTTTCAAAACCACGGATATCGCGTCGTTCAATCAAGCTTTGGCCGATGCCAAAAAAGAGGTACGAACAACTGTCATCCATATAAAAACAGTGGCCGAACGGAAAATGGCGGGTTATGGCTATGCCTGGTGGGATGTGCCAATTGCGGAAGTTTCGGAAACAGAATCGGTTCAAACAGCTTACGAGAACTACGTGAAACAGAAGAAAAAACAACGATACTTTTTATAACGGAATGAATGAATTTGAATCGTTGAACAGCTATTCTCATGGGTAAAGACCCATTTTCTTGGTTCAACTTTACCCCCGGGCAAAGGGCCTGGGGTTATTAAAGCCAGCAATAACCAAAACCTTGTCAATTAACCAAAATTTCAACCCAACAACGAATATGTACAAATAAATTCTGATTCAATAAACTAACAAACTAATCATGCTGACAGTAATCACTTTTATTGGTTTTACGGCATTCGTTGCTTTTTATGCCTGGTACAAACTCCGAAAAGAAAAAATGGATTCATCCGATGGCTACTTCCTTGGTGGAAGAAGCCTTACCGGGGTTATTATTGCCGGCTCCATGTTACTCACCAATATTTCCACGGAGCATTTGATTGGCATGAATGGATCATCCTATAAAAACGGGTTTATTGTTATTTCGTGGGAAGTCACCTCCGCCCTGGCATTGGTGGTTGCTGCCCTGTATTTTATTCCCAAATATCTGCGAATGGGATTGACGACAATACCCGAATACCTCGAAAAAAGATTTGACGGCGTAACAAGAAGCTTGATCGCTTTCTTTTTGGTCATTTCCTTTGTAGTCACTTTGTTGCCTATTGTATTGTACACCGGCGCCATTAATCTGGAGAGTATTTTCAATATTCATGAAGTGCTGCATGTCAGCAGGCCGGAAGGTTTGTGGATGACGGTAGTTGCCATCGGTGTCGTAGGTTCATTGTATGCCATTTTTGGTGGACTTAAAGCAGTAGCTGTTTCCGATACAATCAACGGTTACGGATTACTAATTGGCGGCTTGCTTGTTCCTTTTCTGGCTCTATACAGCATTGGCGATGGGAATGTTATTCATGGTTTGGTGAAAGTGTATCACAATGCGCCTCAGAAATTCAATGTCATCGGGGCAAAAAATTCGGTCATGCCATTTAGCACACTTTTTACTGGTCTGATCATCAACCAGCTTTATTTCTGGGGCATGAATCAAACGATTATCCAGCGTGCATTCGGCGCCAGGAATCTGCGCGAAGCCCAAAAGGGATTGCTCTTTACAGGTGTGCTAAAAATTTTCATTCCCCTGATCATCGTTCTTCCAGGGGTTATTGGGTATTACTACTTTGGCGATTCGCTATACAACAATCAGGATTACATTTATCCGGCTCTGATCAAAAAAGTATTGCCACTAAGTTTTGTTGGCTTTTTTGCAGCAGTGGTTATGGGCGCTGTGCTCAGCACCTTCAACAGTGTACTGAACAGTGCGGCTACCATTTTCAGTATTGATGTTTACAAACGGCTATTAAAGAAAGATGCCAGCGAAAAAAGACTGGTCTGGATCGGACGGTCTACGTCATCTTTGCTCGCTGTTTTCGCCATCTTGTCGGCACCTTTGGTTGCCAAAGCCCCGCAGGGATTGTACCAATTGCTCCAACAGCTTAATGGTATCTTTTTCATTCCCATTGCCTCTATTATCCTGGCAGGCTTTTTCGTAAAGAAAGTGTCAGCGACAGGGGCAAAAGTCGCGCTCTTTTTTGGACTGGCTTTTTACGTACTCACGACGTTTATCTTCAAAGTCAACATTCATTTTATCCATCTCTGGGGAATTGAATTTGTGCTGAACATGATCATCATGCTGGTCGTGTCCCATTTTTACCCGCGCACCACATTCAACGATTCGGGGGATGCTTTAAAAGTAGAAATGAAGGGTTGGAAATATGCCTATCATTTGTCAGCAGTACTGGTTGTAGTTACCGTGATGATTTACATTTTACTTGGACAGAATTAATCACATGTATATCAAATATCATTTCCCTTCGCTCACCCCTCTTACTCCCTGAAGGGGAGAACTCTACCTACTTCGGTAAGGCATTCCCCTTTAGGGGTTAGGGGTGAATTGAGATGGCTTTAAATAAGAAATAGTACTGCAATACAAAATCAATAAGTAAAAATTAATATTTCAACGAATATGGAAGTCTTAAAGAATTATATTAATGGAGGTTGGGTCCCAAGCAGCGAATCCAAAACGGTAGATGTTGTAAACCCGGCCAATCAGGAAATATTGGCCAAAGTTCCCTATGGTGAAAAAACGGTTCAAGACGTGGAACAAACCGTTTCCGCAGCAGCAAATGCTTTTCAAGAATGGCGCAACACGCCAGTTATGAAACGGGTGCAACCCTTGTACAAACTAAAACAATTACTCGAAAGTCATGCCGACGAAATTGCCCGGCTCATCACCCTGGAGTGCGGAAAAAGTCTGGCCGAATCAAAAGGAGAACTGCAACGGGCCATTGAAAATGTGGAAACGGCCTGCGCCGCACCAACATTGATGCAAAGCGAGTTTTCAGAGGATATAGCCTCTGGGATCGATGAATTTATGATCCGCCAACCCGTTGGAATTTGCGCCTGCATTTCCCCCTTCAATTTTCCAGGGATGATTCCTTTCTGGTTTTTGCCCTATGCAATTGCCACCGGAAATAGTTTCATCCTAAAACCTTCGGAAAAGGTGCCGTTGACCATGATGAAGGCATTTGAACTGATCGATCAGTTGGATATCCCCAAGGGATTGATCAACCTCGTTCATGGGGGCAAACCCACAGTGGACGCCCTGCTCGACCATCCAACTGTAAAAGCGATCAGCTTTGTTGGATCGACCAATGTTGCCCGCTACATTTATAGTCGTGGGTCAGCAAACGGCAAGCGGGTACAGGCACAGGGTGGAGCTAAAAACCCAGTGATTATTATGCCGGATGCCGACATTGATATGACGGCAAAAATTGTGGCCGACAGCGTTTATGGTTGTGCCGGGCAACGGTGCCTCGCTGCCTCAAATATCGTGACCGTCGCCGATCAGAGAGGCACGATAAAAGAAGCTTTGGTTGAAGCGGCAAAAAGCAAAACGACCGGGTTCGGGCTGGATGAAGGGATTGAAATGGGGCCGGTGATTACGCTGGAAAGCAAAGCACGCGTTGAAAGCTTGATTGCCAAAGGAGTGACCGAAGGCGCCAATCTCCTGCTCGATGGGCGCAACGCTATAATCAGCGGCTACGAAGCCGGAAACTTTGTGAAACCGACAATTTTGGAGAATGTCTCGTTAACCGGCGACGTGATCAAAACCGAAATTTTCGGCCCGGTGATGAGCCTGTTGCAAATGGAAACGATTGATCAGGCCATTGATTTTGTGAATAGCAATGCCTATGGGAACATGGCCTGTTTGTTCACTTCCAGTGGATTGAATGCCCGCACATTCCGCAACCAGGCAAATGCTGGAAACATCGGGATCAACATTGGTGTGGCAGCGCCGATGGCCCAATTCCCGTTCAGCGGCTGGAACAGCAGCTTTTTTGGTGACTTGCACGCGCAGGGACGACATGCCATTGAATTCTATACACAAACAAAAGTCGTGATCGAAC
>DATFMO010000657.1:0-3758 GCA_035266925.1 Sunxiuqinia sp.
GATATATTCCTCCAGCTCTTCTTTTTCATCTTCATGCTGGAGAAAGTATTCCACCACCGACAAGCGATCGTTGATGGCCGTAATTTCTTTCAGCGGCAGTGCAATCCACCGTTTCAGCATTCGCGATCCCATCGGAGAAATGGTCTTGTCGAGCACCTGCACGAGTGTTTTGGCTCCTTCGTTGATCACTCCAAACAATTCAAGGTTGCGAATGGTAAAACGGTCCAGCCAAACGTATTTGTCCTCCTCAATTCGGGAAAGCCCCGTGATGTGCTGAATCTGATGATGCTGTGTTAAATCGAGGTAGTGCAAAATGGCACCGGATGCAATGATTCCGTAATTCAATTCCTGTACTCCAAACCCTTTGAGCGATTTAGTTTCAAAGTGCCTCAACAAACGATCAACTGCAGCATCTTCGGTATAAACCCAATCGTCCATCGTGTAGGTGTAAAACTTGCCGCCAAACTGTGCAATGAAGTCATTGCCTTTTCCTTTCTGAAAAAGTACTTCTTTGGGGCTGAACGAATTCAGTAACTTATCAATGTACTCGAAATTCCCCTCTGCCGTCAGAAATTCGCCGGTTGAGATATCCAGGAATGCCACGCCAGCCAGTTTCTTATCGAAATGAACCGAAGCCAGAAAGTTGTTTTCGCGATGTTCCAGGATGTTGTCGTTGATCGAAACGCCCGGTGTGACCAGTTCGGTAATTCCCCGCTTGACGATTTTCTTGGTCATTTTCGGATCTTCCAACTGCTCGCAGATCGCTACCCGCTGACCGGCACGAACCAGTTTGGGCAAATACGTATCCAGGGCATGGTGCGGAAAACCAGCCAGCTCAACGTAACTAGCCGATCCATTGGCACGTCTCGTCAAGGTGATTCCAAGGATATCCGCTGCCTTGATGGCATCTTCTCCAAACGTCTCGTAAAAGTCGCCTACCCGAAACAACAACACGGCATCAGGATGTTTGTCCTTGATGGCGTAATACTGTTTCATCAGCGGGGTTTCAACATATTTCTTTGATTTTGCCAAACCGGGTTCTGCTTTAAAATTTGAATGATGAACAAAGATAACCGATGTGTATACAAGAATGAAAAGCTGCCCCAGATTGTTCGCTGAAACTTTTCAACAAATTGTTACAAAAACCGGGTGGCAATCATCGCTCAATAATTTGCCGCCGCAATCGCATAAACCAAATCACATGCAACAATGCTCGCGTCAGCATGATTAAAACAATCAGGTAAGCGCCAATTGGAAAGGCTTGTGGAATCATAAAATTGAATAGCAAAAATAAAATCAGCCACACAGCCATCGCTTTCCAATACCACTTCAGCGACGGGCGCCATTTTTTCACCGCCCAGGCAACCATGAAAAGGATATTTGTTGGAATGGCCCACCACAGATTGTAGTTGGGGCTCATAGCCGGATGTTCTGAAAAAGTGACCAGCCAAAGTAACAGCAGCCCAGCCAACCCGGTGATAAACAGTAGCACGTAATCCAGTGCGTAATTCATCTTTTGGATTCGAAATTGATAAATGCTGAATCCAACAATCAACAAAAGCAGAACGAAACACACCATGAATGGCGATAGCGGGTCAAAACCGCGTTTAGGTTGGCTACCAGCATCATAAATGGTACGGGTTTCTTTTACCAATGGGCGGGACGAATCGCCTGTTTTGATTTGCGCAGCAGCAAAATGTTTCTCCAAATAGTCAGGCAAGAACATTTCCTGGTATTCAGAAGCTATTGTATCCGCCGGGTCGCCCAGCACCAACAAAATTCCAAAATTAGTCCAGGGTAATACTTTTTGGTAATGAGCCACCAACTTTCGGAAGCTTTTGTTTTCTCCGGTATTCGTTGGGAAAATCACCTTGCCGTCAGCTTCATTTTCAACCACATCACGAACCCGTGTGGCACAATTGTCATAAAAGAAGTTGTAACGGTATTTCCGATTTTCAGGCTTGGCATTGTTCATCAAAAAGTCCAACATGCGTTGTTTGGCATCAGGCTGAAGATTTAACACCTGTGCTTTGATACTCCGCCCATCTCGTTTGTAGCTTTCGTAAAAGTCAGAGAAACGCTCTGGCGCCAGCATGTAGTCTGTATGCCCTTTGGCAAATCGGTAGATGAAATGCGGCGTTTCAAAACTGAACACACCATAGTTAAAGACCACATCAAATCCATGCGAAGGATCATTTACACGAATAGCCGAGTGACCATAGATCGCATAAATTTCATCACTCGGACTGCATGTCAACAGACTGATTTCAGCATCGGGACTCAGCTGAAACGCATCACTTTTTAGCGAAGAAAAAATCAAGGCAAAACCGAAAAGAAAAAGGGAAATGTACTTCACAACTTTTTTTATTCAAAAAAACAAAAAAGCAGGATTAAACCTGCTATTCTTTTAAAAACTTTTGTAAAAACTAATCAAAAAGAAATAATGAACATTGAATAAGGAATGAAAAATATAAAACTCCTCAAGAGGGTCATTCTTAATTATTTTCATATTTATTTTTTTGTATTTACTATTTTATGTTTATCTATATTTAATAAAACCTGTTTCTACTTGCAACTGCCGAATCGTTTCGTTAAGAACTGAGTAGGGGTAAAATTAAAAGTAGCCTGCTTGTTTTTAGAATTCCGGAGGAACGTCATTAACTCATCATGTTTACGATTTCCCATTTATTTTTACGGAAAGCAGTATTTTGCATTTTCCGTTCATCTGGTTTCACACGACGTCCCCAAAAGGAACAGATTGATTTTTCAGCTTTCTCCCTTTAGTTGGGGTGAAAAAGATGAAAAATTATCCAGTCACAGATACCGTCGGGAATATGACTCAGTGCCATCCGCCAACAATGGCTCCCATGATGATGTAAATAACCAGATCATAACCCGAATGAATAAAAAACAGGGTCCAATTCCCTTGTTCAAAAAGAAGATTGTTAAGGCGTGACGTGCTGATCCAGAATACAGCGATCATGAAACCGGCAAATACACCAAAGCCGAGTGTTGCCGATGTGCCCAAAAACATAGCGAGCGCCACGGCTGCCAGCAACGATGAGATAAAAGAGCCTCCAAAAATGGCTGGCATGGAGCGTCCGCTTTTCAAACTTTCTTCCGTAAATCCATTGATTTCCATCCATTTCTTACCAAACAAGAACGACGAGTACCACAAGCTTCCCACCACGAATGTACTGAGAGCAGCCACCAAAATGGCCAGGTAATTCAGATTTGAAATTACATGAGCTAAGTCCATAATATTCAGTTTAGTTTCACAATTTGTAGTTGAAATACAAATTACGAAATGAGGCGCAGATATCCTTATTTAGATTCGGTTAAAATAGTTATTGCGCTTTATTTTAGATATTTTTGTCTGAAATTATTAAAATACAAAGAGCATATGGGATGTAATGGATGTAGTATGAACATCGATGGTGACCGGCCCGAAATGCTGGGAACCTACGATTGGCTCAATGATTTACCAGATACCACACATTTATCAGATATTGTTGAAATTCGCTTCAAAGGAACACGAAAAGAATTCTTTAAAAATGAAGATGGCGTCCCCCTGAAAGTCGGGGACCAGGTGGTTGTTGCCACAACTCCCGGACACGATGTCGGGAGCGTGACACTTCTGGGTAAATTAGCCGAAAAACAGTTTCAACGTAAAATCCGAAAACCGGATCGTTACCAATGGAACAAGATTTATCGGAAAGCCACCGAGACAGATAAAGAAAAGTGGGAAGCAGCCCGCA
>DATFMO010000658.1:0-8056 GCA_035266925.1 Sunxiuqinia sp.
ACAACGTATCCGTCCAAAACGATTGCAATGGATTTACCGACATTTTCTTTCGTCAGGCGAGCCCATGTTTTTGCTCCTTCATTGTTCATGGTCATACTCACTTCCGGCTGGCTACCATATTGTGCATAGTCCTGACGAGCATCTGTAACCACATCTCCTGTCAACGGAGCACGACCATCACGACTGGTAACTTTTAGCGCAATCAAGCGGAAATAATTTCCCCCTTTATCAACCGGTTGTGAAGTCCATCTGAATGCCAGGTTACGTGGAAGTATAGCACGAACTTGTGGCATGTGCAAGTAGGTATTTACCTGTGCTGTATCTTTCGCATGTGCTGTTCCAACGGCAGGTCCCGGGTACAATTTACCATCAGTCGTTGTACTGGGCATCAAAACAGCAAATAACGGATAGTTCTTTTTGAAGTCAGCCATGTTATCAGGAGAAGCAGTTGTATCCGCTTTTTCCGAATCCAACTGATTCAACAACGACTGATCATTTGTTGAGTCCTTGCTGGCGGCAGCTGTTTCATTAGCTGATTCAGCAGTAGTAGAAGCTTCAGGCTGTGCTTTTGCTTTCTCAGCTCTCAAGTCCTGAATTTCTTTTATCTTTTTATTTGCCTGGAGCAGGTACTGATAAACCTGGCTGTTGTCATAGGTTTCCCAGAACTCCAGCTTCGCAGTTCCCTGTAACAGGTTACGCACACGCTCCGGATCATTTACACCCGGAAGCTCAACCAAAATACGTCCTTTGGTTTGCAACTGCTGAATATTTGGCTGTGCAACACCGAAACGGTCAATACGTGTACGGATAATGTTGAACGAGTTATCAATTGCTGCGTTTGTCTCGCCGCGAATCACTTTCAAAACCTCCGCATTGGTTGAGTTGTATTTCACCTTGTCTTTCAGCTCCAGGGTATTGAAAATAGCCGCTAGCTTAGCATTTGGATCAATTTCCTCGAAAGCTTTTCCGAACAGTGTTACGAAATCTTCCTGGCTGTTGAGCTGCATCTGTTGCGCCCGTTTCAGCGCGGCATTGAATGTACTGTCTTTGCTGTAGTTTGACAATGACTTGATCAAGTCAACCACGCTTACCTCAAGGGTCACGTTCATACCACCTTTCAGGTCAAGTCCGAGATTCATCTCGAGGCCTTTCACATCGTTGTAGGTGTATTTCTTCAACCCTAAAAAGTTATAAACGACCTTACCTGAAACAGAATCCAGGTAGTTGCGTTCTTTTGCTTTATCGCCCTTGGCATATTCCTTCGCTTGACGCTCAACCTGAGCTGCTTTATAAGTAAAGCTCAGCTGGTAGGCACAAACCAAAGCAAGCAAAATGGCAAAAGTTCTAATTAGTCCTTTGTTTTGCATCTGTTTGTAATTTAGATTTTATGTATTTGTTTTTTATTAAAAAGAAGTCGAAATAAGTGGACGTATTTTGTCCTTCAAAAACCAACCAACTAAATTGATTAGACTAAAAATTAAGACAAAACGGGGTGCTCATCGGGATTACTTTGATGACAAATAATGAATTTTCGGAAATGAATCATTGGATTTAATGGCGACCGAAGATGCAATGATTCTTCTTTCATGAGGTGATACGCCATTTGATTGTGAAATGTCGACAAAAACTTGTCCTGTCCAACGGCAAATAAAATCTTGGAAAGCAGTTTATCCATGCCGGTTCTCATTTTGAAGCTACTGACCGGATTGTAGAAATAAACTTCGTTGATATCAAGCCGATGACTGTTGCTTGCCGTGTGATGCTTCAAATCCTGTTTAGGCAGCTGATGGTGACACGAATCAAAAATGTACGCGCCGGCTACCAACACTACCATGAGCAGCATCCGAACAACAATTTTCTTCGATATGTGTATCTTCAGTTTCAACTATTTTTGATCAACAGGCGACAAATATATTCATTTTTATAAAAAAAACGACCAATACGATTGGGTATTTTATAACAGCATTCAGGATTTTCTGGGCCTTGTAAATGAAATGGTTTCATACTTGTAGTCGATGACGCACTGGTATTTTTTCAGGAGGTCGCTGCCCAGCAAGCCACAGATCCGAACATCTTTATATTTCCGATAGATTTCGTTCACATGATCCAGGTTGATCAAAGCCACTTTTTGGTTTTTCAATTTTAAACGACCGAAAGCGACCGAGCGAATTTCTCCCACCGAGGTTTCTACCATGCCTTCACTGATTCCGGCACTTTGGTATTCCTCGTCGTTGCTGGCTTCAATGAGGTCATAATATTGATCCAGGCTTTTATCGAACACCGTTTTTGATGCCCCGGTATCGATTATCCAGTAGCCTTTCTCACCATCTTCAAATTTGGCTTGCACCAACAAATGGTAATTATGCTGTTCCAGCTCAATTAACTCAATCGGAATTTTCGCCATAAATTAAAAAATGCCCCTGCACACGCAGAGGCATCAAATATAGTGTAATTAAACGCTAATTTCTATACTTCGAGTAAGTCATTCACGGCACTCACAGCTTTTGCACTTTCTGCCAGTTTTTCCTTTTCTGCATCAGAGAGAGAAATCGCAACAATTTTCTCAATTCCGTTTTTACCCAACACGCAAGGAACACCAATAGAAATGTCGTTCAATCCATATTCGCCTTCAAGTAAAGCTGAGCATGGGAACATTTTCTTAGAATCGAGCGCAATGGCTTTAACCAATTCAGAAACGGCAGCTCCTGGAGCATACCAAGCACTGGTACCTAAAAGTTTTGTTAGTGTTGCGCCTCCAATTTTAGTAGCTTCAACAACGTCACTCATTTTTTCTTCGGAAAGGAATTCTGAAACAAGGACACTGTTACGCACTGCTTTTTCAATCAATGGCACCATACCTTTGTCAGAGTGACCACCAATTACCATACCGTCCACATCAGATTGAGGGCATCCCAGGGCTTCTGCCAAACGGAACTTAAAACGTGCACTATCCAAAGCTCCACCCATTCCAATAATCCGGTTCTTGGGAAGACCTGTTGTTTTGTGTGCAAGATAAGCCATGGTGTCCATGGGATTACTTACTACAATCAGGATTACGTTAGGAGAATACTTGATGATGTTTTCAGCTACTGTTTTTACAATGCCAGCATTGATGCCAATCAATTCTTCACGAGTCATGCCAGGCTTACGTGGAATACCACTGGTAATAACAGCCACATCACTATCAGCTGTTTTTGAGTAATCGCTAGTTGTTCCGGTAATGGTTGAATCGAAACCATTTAACGATGCAGTTTGCATCAGATCCATTGCTTTACCTTCAGCAAAACCTTCTTTGATATCCACTAAAACAATTTCATCTGCAAAATCTTTAATTGCGATATATTCAGCACAACTTGCACCAACAGAACCTGCACCGACAACTGTTACTTTCATAATTTTATTTTTTGAATTTTTGATTTTATACTTCGAAACAACAAAGATAAAAGGTATTTTCAATTACCCCAATATAATTATCACCCTTTACAATTTTCACTGCAGATCATAAATACTTGTAAGTCACCGCAACTCCCACATTCTTCCAGCAAAAACAAACTTGGGGATGAGTTCAAAAAAAACTGGCATTTTTAAAATCGTAAGTCATCAGCTTTCTTGCTGTTGCTTGTGATAGATGCGGTCTCCTTCCGACAGACCTTTCAACACCACGATCATCTTCTTCGAATCGGCTCCCAATTTAATCGGCATGGCCACCAATTGACCTTCTTTTTTCACATAAACAACCCGCTCCCCATTTTTCACATAAACGTAAGATTCCGGGATAACCGGCTGATCATTGTAATGACCAATGATGATGTGATTGATACAGGTCATCCCCGGTTTCAAATCTGCGCTGCTGCGGTCAAAGCGCACAACCACCCGAAAAGCTTTCATGTCAAAACCTTTGTGTTCTTCACCAATGGGCGCTACGTAGGTCACTTTCCCGCTGTACGTCTTGTCCGGAAGTGCGTCTATGGAGATGCTCACGCTATCGCCAACATTCACTTTCGATACATCAATTTCTTTCACATAGGTCTCGGAAATAACTGTCGACATATCCGGCAAAGTCGCCAATAGCGGACGCCAAATATTGATTTCATCATCTTTTTTATACTTGGTCCCATCCCAGTTTTTCCCCAGCATGACAATGCCATCAGCCGGTGTGGTCACCCGTGTGGCTCCCATTGCCTTTTGATAGCGAGAAATAAAATCACCCAACCGTTTGACGCGACGCTCAAGTCGCATAACGTGCATCTTCATACGGTTTTGCCGAAGCAAATAGTCACGTTTCTTTTTATCCAGCGCTAGAACCGCTTTTTCATAGGCCATTTTTGTTTTACGTTGATAGGCTTCCGATTCGTATTTCGATTGCTCAAGGTCAATTTTGTTATACTCCAAATCCAGTTTCGCATTGGTAATGTCTTCCCGCATTTGCGTTAGGTTAACGGTGCTGTCAATTTTCGCATTTTTTAAGTCAGCATCAGCCTTTTCCTTTTCCTGCATCTGGTCACGCATCCGGTTCGATATTTCCGTTTGATCCAACTGGGCAATGTAATCTCCTTTTTTGACCTTTTTCCCCTCGGGAACCATGTCCACAATTTTAAGTTGATAAATACGCAGATCGCGATCCTGAATGGCTTTGGGAATATTGATTTGCGTTGCTTTGGCACCATTCACTTCTCCAACACATTCAATCATTGCATCCAACTGTCCCTTGCGCACCACATAACCGTTTCCGGAAATGACATCGCCATCAAACATGAAGAATAAGGCCAACAACAACAGAAAGACTGCTGGTATTCCCCAAAGTAAAAGTTTTTTATTCTTTGCCATGTTGCCTAGTTTTCAAGAAGTTTATCGTACTCTGCAGACAATGTACTGTCAGACTCAAAATCGTATAATGTCAAACGTCGAATCGTGTAATAGTAACGCCAATAAGTGTTCAGGGCACTGATGTAATCTTTTCTGGCCTGCTCCAAATCGTTTCGAGCCTGGTTCAGATTAATCACATCAACCTTCCCAATTAAGAAACGCTGAAAAGCAACATCGTAGCCTTGTTGTGCAACCGTATCAGCAAGTGCTGCATTTTGAACCTGCGATCCTTGAAGGTTAAATTCCATCACCGTCTGCGCCACATTTTGTTCAAAGTCGATACGATCCTGGCGCACGGTTGCTTTCGCCACCTCGCGACTGTATTCGGCCATTTGATAGCGTCCCTTTCGACGTCCCCAGTCAACGATTGGGATATTCACTCCCAAGCGAAAACGTTGGCTCCGATCCGGATTGTCATAAACTTTTTTGAATTCGTCGGATGACTGATCCAATCCATAACTAGCAAAGATACTCGTATTCAATCCCGTTTCGGCTTTAGCCTGCGCCACTTGCCGGTCTTGCTGAAGCAGCTGTTGTTTTTCATTCAATATCTCTTGGTTGTTATTCGTCGCCTCGTCAATGGCTTCCCCTGCTTCAACCTCAAGTGTTGGAATTTCTTTCGGAATGACACAGGTTATTTTTGTATTTTTATCCAGCCCCAAAAACGAATCCAGGTCAGCCTGAGCACGCAACAATCCCAAATGCGCTTTATTCATGGCTTGCTCTGCTCTTAACTGACTCAACTGCAAGTTCAGCAATTCATCCTGGGTAATTGTTCCCACCTGGAAACGTCCTTTCCCAATCTTATAAAGTGTATCGGCGCTGGCCTTGTTGTTTTCCGCAATCGACAGGTTGATTTCTGCGGCTACCAGATCAAAGAAACGCTGTGTCGCCTTCATTGACAATGTTTCCCGCGACTCGATGAAAACTTTCTTGGCTTTATCATATTTCAACGGTTCAATACGGGCTTTCCATTTCAAAGCATTGTAACCGTTCAAATCTTGCTGATACCCAATGCTAATCGGGGTTGACTGATAAGAATTTGATTTATCCCCGTTCAGGTTTTTCACCATGCCAAGATCCGACCGCAAAAAGAGTTGCCCACCGGTCAGCGCAATATTTTGACTCAACGATAAACCAAAATCCGAATTAAAATATTCGCGTTGCACGTATTCTTCTTCATTGGTTTGAAAATTGTATTCGCGATTCCGGTACCGGTTAAAATCCAACGGCGTTGCATTCAACGACAAAGTTGGCAGCCTGTCCGCCTTATAGTACCGGTATTCCCAATAGCTGGCCCGGTACATATTTTTATTTCGAAAGGCATCCAAAGACTGTTTTGATGCCAGGTCGATTACATCATCTAGCGTGAGTTTTAAATCATGCTCCTGCCCGATTGCCGGGAGGAACGAAATAATTGCAACGATAAAAAGGAGGGTGTATTTTGACTTCATAGTTTTATAATTCAGTTTAATATCGAAGTGATTCAACAGGATCTTTTTCAGCAGCTTGTTTGGCGGGCAGATACCCAAAAATAATACCGACTCCCGCCGATACTCCAAAGGCAATCACAATGCTGAAAAAGGAAACAATGGTTTTGATATCGAAAATAGCGGTGATGGTTTTGGAAAGTATAACACCAAGAATGATGCCGATGAAACCACCAAAAACACTAATCAATGTTGACTCAGAGAGAAATTGGACGATGATGTCCTTTTGCGAAGCACCAATCGCTTGCCGGGTTCCTATTTCACGAATTCGTTCAAGCACCGAGGCCAGCATAATATTCATGATCCCGATTCCACCTACAATCAAAGAAATACCGGCAATGGCACCAAGTACCACATTAAATATGTTTTTAGTTCGCTGTTGTTGTTTCAGCAACAATTCCGGAATGGTCACTTCGAAATCATACATTTCAGAATGACGGCGGTACAACATCCGCTTGATGACATTGGCTGCTGCACTCAGCTTTTCTGTCTTTTTCACCTGGATGATGATTTTACTGAGCTGATTCAGGTTTTTATCGTCATCCATCGAATTGCCTCCATCATCCGAATTAATCGTGTACGTCGCATTTTGCTTTTTGGAGGCAGCTTCAATTTCATCGGCACGAACGAGCGATCGGTTTTTAAACCGAAGTAGGACTGTCTGAACCGGAACGAAGATTTTGTTATCTGAACTACTGATCCCCATCTCGTCGGAAGCTGAGGTGGTAAAATCGCGTTTTTCCACCACTCCAATAATTTTCAACCAAACCTGTCCACATTTGATGCTTTTACCCACCGGGTCTTCCTGGTTGAAAAAGACGTTTTTAATGTTATCACCAATCAGGCAAACCGGCTGTCCGGCCCGACTCTGGGTTCCATTGAACACCTCTCCATCCTGCAGGCCGATATTAAACAGCTCAAAATAGCTGGCATCCACACCTGCCAGTACGACGGGATTACTTTTCCCGTTCATTATTGCCGAATAATTAAATGAAATCACCGGGCTCACTTTGTCCACTGCCGGAATCACCTTACTAATCGCTTCTGCATCCAACAACGTGAGGCCTTTGCTAAACTTAGCCCGCCCGGCTCCTTTGCTGTCGCTGCCCGAATTTTTGGTTCCATCAACACTCATGGCTGTGGGTGTCACCACAATGTTATTCACCCCAACCATTTTTATTTGTTCCAAAATCTCTTGTTCTGCACCGTTTCCAATGGCCATCATACTGATTACCGCGGCCACTCCAAAGATAATCCCCAACGCTGTCAACATGGACTTTAGCCGATTGTCAAAGATTGCTTCAATCCCAATGACAATATCATGAAAATATCGTTTCAGCCACATGGGTTACTTCTTTGAGGTTGATTTAGCTTGCATTTTCTTCATCATTTCGGGAGTGACACCAGGAGGGAGTTTCGGTTTCTTTGGCTTTTTTTCAAATTCTTCTTTCGCCTTTTCCTCGGCAGCTTTCTTTTCTTCTTTTTCTTTCAGCTGACGTTTATAAATGTCCAGACCAGCGAAGGTCTCATTCGTTTCTTCTGGGGTGGAAAGATAAATTATATCGCCTTCTTTCAGCCCGTCGTTAATCAATACATAGTTTTCATTGGCATCGCCTAAATCCACAATTTGCTTCACAATATCGCCGTGATCCAATTTATATACAAACTGCAAGCTGTCGTTTGTAAATACAGATTCCAGG
>DATFMO010000659.1:0-10132 GCA_035266925.1 Sunxiuqinia sp.
AAGAATTTTCCGGCTATGTATCGCAGCTGGATCATGGTTTGAATGCCTTAAAAAATACCTTGCCACACTTAGCCGAACTAGCGCTGGGAGGAACTGCTGTCGGCACCGGGTTGAACACCCCCGACGGTTATCCGGAAGAAGTAGCAGCCAACATCGCCAGTCTCACCGGTTTGCCTTTTGTTTCTGCCAAAAACAAATTTGAATCGTTGGCTGCACACGATGCCCTTGTAGAATCACATGGCGCTTTGAAACAACTGGCAGTGAGCCTGATGAAAATTGCCAACGACATCCGTTTGCTGGCTTCCGGCCCTCGCTGTGGTATTGGCGAAATCACCATTCCTGCCAACGAGCCAGGCTCATCGATCATGCCCGGAAAAGTCAATCCTACGCAGGTTGAAGCGCTGACGATGGTTTGCACCCAGGTGATGGGCAATGACGTCACCATCTCCATTGCCGGTTCGAATGGTCAATTCGAGTTGAATGTTTTCAAGCCGGTCATGATCAATGCTTTCCTGCAATCGGCCACCTTGCTGGGCGACGCCTGTAAAGCGTTCAACGACAATTGTGCTGTTGGCATTGAACCCAACCAATCCCGAATCGATGAACACTTGAATAATTCATTGATGCTGGTGACCGCGCTAAACACACACATTGGTTACGAAAACGCGGCTAAAATTGCTAAGAAAGCGCATACTGAAAATACAACCTTGAAGGAGGCTGCACTTGAGCTGGGATTATTGACCGCTGAGCAATTTGATGAGTGGGTTGATCCGGCGAAGATGGTGGGAAAACTGTCAGGAAAGTCGATTGAGGGCTTCAATTCAAGTGAACCCTCTCAATAAACTATTTCACCCTGGTTGCAGAGAAATTTTCTACCTTTGCAAAAATTTCTCAATTCAATGGAACACCAACTACAGATTTACAATACATTAAGTCGCAAAAAAGAAGTTTTTGAACCGCTCCACGAGGGCAAGGTTGGACTTTATGTTTGCGGCCCAACCGTTTACGGAAAAGCACACCTTGGGCACGCCCGTCCTGCGGTGACTTACGACCTGCTTTTTCGGTATTTGAAGCACCTTGGCTACAAGGTTCGTTACGTGCGCAACATCACTGATGTGGGGCACCTGGCCAATGATGCTGACGAGGGTGAAGACAAAATTGAGAAAAAAGCACGGTTGGATGAGCTGGAACCCATGGAAGTAGTTCAAATTTACACCAACGACTACCACAAAAATATGGAGAAGCTGAATGTGCTTCCTCCCAGCATTGAGCCTCGAGCAACCGGCCACATCATGGAACAGATCGACATGGTTGAGAAAATATTGAAATCAGGCTATGCTTACGAAAGCAAAGGTTCGGTTTATTTCGATGTTGAAAAATACGCCAAAGACTTTCCTTATGGCGAGCTTTCCGGACGCAAAATTGAAGATTTGGTGGCCAATACCCGCGAATTGGATGGACAGGATGAAAAGCACTCATCGCTCGATTTTGCCATTTGGAAGAAAGCTTCACCGGAGCATATCATGCGCTGGCCTTCAAAGTGGAGTGACGGCTTTCCGGGCTGGCACCTCGAATGCACCGCCATGAGCTGCAAATATTTAGGGGAAACCTTCGATATTCACGGCGGTGGAATGGATTTGACCTTCCCCCATCATGAAGCAGAAATTGCACAAGCCAAAGCTGCCAATGGCAAAGAAGCGGTTCGCTATTGGATGCACAACAACATGATCACGCTGAACGGCCAGAAAATGGGCAAGTCGCTTGGAAACGCCATTTCGCTGGACGAATTTTTTACGGGCAATCACCCACTGTTGGAAAAACCATACAGTGCAATGACCATTCGCTTTTTCATGCTGACCGCACACTACCGTAGCACGCTTGATTTTTCAAACGAAGCGCTGCAGGCTGCCGAAAAAGGTATGGATCGCCTGTTAAAAGCGGTTGAAACATTGGATCAGTTAAAAGCTGTTGAGCAATCGACCGTCAATGTGAATGAGCTGGAGGCAAAATGCTACGCAGCCATGAACGACGACATGAACACACCGATTGCCATTGCGAATTTGTTTGATGGGGTGAAAATGATCAATTCCATTGCCGATGGAAAAGCGACAATTTCAACCAGCGGCTTGGTGGAATTAACAGCACTATACAACACCTTCATTTTTGATTTATTTGGATTGAAAAAGCCCGAGCAAACTGTTTCTAAAAGTACCAACGCTTTTGAATCGGCTATTGATTTGTTGTTGCAACTACGAATGGAAGCGAAAGCCAATAGAGACTGGGCAACAGCTGATAAAATCAGGAATGAACTTACAGCGCTCGGCTTCGAAATAAAAGACACCAAAGATGGCTTTAGCTGGGAATTGAAAGATTAATCAAATTCAAAACGACATGTTCAAAAATACGCTGTTCACAATCATACTAATTATCTGTACAACAACACTTTTCGCCAAAGGTGTTCATATTTACAACCCGAATGCTGATGCTGAATCAGCGATTCAAAAAGCGGTGAAAGAAGCCAAAACTGAAGGTAAATTTGTCTTTTTAGAAATTGGCGGAAACTGGTGCCCCTGGTGTGTGAAATTTCATCATTTCGTGGATGATAATCAAGAAATAAAGAACTATGTCGATCAGAATTTCGTCGTCGTCAATGTCAATTACAGCAAGGAAAACAAAAACCTGGAGGTGCTGAAAGAACTGGGTTTCCCACAACGATTTGGCTTCCCTGTTTTTGTTGTCCTGAATGACGAAGGAAATAACATCCACATTCAAAATTCAGCTTACCTGGAAGATGGTGACGGATACAGTCCCCAAAAAGTGCTGACCTTCTTCAAACAGTGGTCACCCGCGGCACTGGATTCCAAAAACTACGGGAAATAGGCACCAAAAAAACATGATTTTCCTTATTTCTTTTCCCTTGGAATAACCCTAACTTCGGTTAATATTTCAAAGGAAAAAAATGAAAGCAATCGTTAAAAGTAAACCGGAACGTGGCCTTTGGATGGAAGATGTTCCCATGCCCAAAGTTGGTCACAACGATGTTCTGATCAAAATCAAAAAAGCCGCGGTCTGCGGCACCGATCTTCATATCTACAAATGGGACGAATGGGCACAGAACACCATCAAAACGCCTGTCACCATTGGGCACGAATACATGGGTGAGGTGGTTGAAGTGGGTTCAGAAGTTGACCGGGTTCACGTGGGTGAACGCGTAACGGTAGAAGGGCATATTTCCTGCGGATTTTGCCGGAACTGTCGTCGCGGCCGCCAACACATTTGCGACCACACACTCGGCATTGGCGTTCAGCGGGATGGTGGTTTCGCCGAATACATTTCTGTTCCCGCCAAAAACGTCCTCAAAGTGGATCCTCAAATTCCTGATGAAATCATGGCGATTATGGATCCATTGGGAAACGCGACACACACAGCGCTCTCCTTCCCGCTTCTTGGTGAAGATGTGTTGATCACAGGCATTGGCGGACCAATTGGAGCGATGGCCACAGCCGTTTGTAAGTTTGCCGGCGCCCGAAATATCGTGGGAACCGATCTCAGCAAATACCGACGCGATCTAGCTCGGAAAATGGGTGCCACACGCGTGATTGATCCGACAAAAGAAAGCATCCGGCAAGCCATGGGAACGTTGGGTATGGTAGCCGGTTTCGATATTGGCCTGGAATGTAGTGGATCGCCGGTGGCATTTAACGATATGGTTGAAAACATGTACAATGGTGGTAAAATTTCCTTGTTAGGACTATTGCCCCAAAACACGAAAATCAACTGGACTAAATTAATATTCAAGGGATTAACGCTAAAAGGAATTTATGGGCGCGAAATGTATGAAACCTGGTACCACATGGAAATGATGCTGACATCAGGATTGAATATTTTGCCAGTCATCACGCACCGCATGAAAGCTGAAAATTTTCAAGCCGCTTTTGACATTATGGAAGAAGGTAATTGCGGAAAGATTATCCTTGATTGGGAATAGAATTAGTATAATTTATATGTAATTTTATTTATTAAAATTATCTTTGGTTCATACTAATTAACGATTACCTATGAAATTAAATCGCGTCAGTCGTGGAATAAGGTTACTTAACTTCCTACTCGATTTAGTCGTTTTTGCACTAATTGCTTCAACTATCATTTTCATCATAAAAACGCAAACTCATTTATTAAATACTGAAAATAGGCTAACTGATCGCATATTATCATTAATAATTTACATTTTATATTACTTCGCTTTTGAAACAATATTTTACTCAACCCCCGGAAAATTATTAACGAAAACGAGAGTTGTTAATGAAGAGAACGAGTCCCCATCAAATGCTTCTATCCTATTGAGATCGATACTACGAATTATCCCTTTAGAACCGTTTAGTATCTTTTTTAGCTCAACCAAACAATGCTGGCATGATCGATTTTCAAAAACCAAAATAATCCGAATTAATCACTAAAATTTAAATCAAATGAAAAAGAAACTTTCAGTAAAACTAGTAGCAATCCTGCTTTTAGCGGCAACGGTATTGCCGTCGTGTGCTACCGTTTTTGGAGGCCCTGTTTCAGCTTGTCAGCGTACCAAACCTGCACCCGGCGAACCAGCGCGAGAAGTTCGTGCCGGAGCTTTAATTGCTGACATCCTTTTGTTTTGGCCAGGTGCTATCGTAGATTTTGCCACCGGAGCTATTTACAAACCTTGTAACAAGTAAAATTCGCGACCTTAAAACTAGAAATGAGGATTTAACAATTAATTAAATCCTCATTTTTTATTTCCACGTGAAACAATTTCAACCTTATACATCCAACTCCACCCACACCGGACAGTGGTCAGAATGAACAACTTCGGGCAAAATTCCAGCATTCTTAATTTTTGATTTTAACGGATCAGTCAACATGTGATAGTCAATACGCCAGCCTTTGTTTCGTGCACGTGATCCGGCACGATAGCTCCACCATGAATAATTGTGTGGATCCGGCACCACTTCTCGGAAACTATCAACGTAGCCATCATCCACAAATTGTTGGAACCAGTCACGTTCCTCCGGCAGAAAACCCGACGTATTTTGCTGCTTCTCCGGGTTGTGAATATCAATCCATAAACGACAGATGTTATAATCGCCCGAAATCACCAAATTGGTACGTTCTCTTCGCAAATCATTTAAATAGTCGTGAAAATCGGCCAAAAAATCCATTTTAAAGGCCTGTCTGGGTCCTCCGGTAGTACCGCTGGGGAAATAGGCGCTAATAACCGATAAGTCGCCATAATCGGCTCGTATGACACGCCCTTCTGCATCATATTTAGCTGCTCCCATACCATATTCAACATGATCGGGCTTTTGTTTCGTGATGATCGCAACCCCACTGTATCCCTTTTTTTCAGCGGAATGAGCAAAAATTTCATAACCAATTGATTTTAATTCCTCTTCACTCATTTGTCCGGGCTGGGCTTTGGTTTCCTGAACACAAACAATGTCGGGATCAGCATCAGAAAGCCACTCCAAAAATCCTTTTCTTACAGCTGCTCGAATTCCGTTAACATTGTAACTTAAAATACGTTTCACAATTTTTCTTAATTTTGATTGGTAAACAAGTTCGAAAGATAAACAATCTTAACTAGAAAAATTTTTAGCATTGAATAAAGGAATCGTCATAAAATCCACTGGAAGTTGGTACACCGTTCAAACAGAAGCAGGGCAAAAAGTGCAGTGTAAAATCAAGGGTAATTTCCGGATTAAAGACATTAAAAGTACGAATCCGGTTGCTGTTGGTGATCACGTTGAATTTAAAATGGTTGACGAACAGGAAATTGAAAATGATAGTAAAACTGTTGGTTTAATCACGAAAATCATCGACCGTAAGAATTACATCATCCGAAAATCACCTAATTTATCAAAGCAGTCGCACATTATTGCCGCCAATATCGATCAGGCTTTTTTAGTGGTTACCATCAACTATCCCATCACCACCACAACGTTCATCGATCGTTTTTTGGTGTCTGCGGAAGCGTATCGCATTCCTTGCAACCTTATCTTTAACAAGGTTGATCGCTACAACCATGAGCAAACCAAACAAATGGATCACCTAATTGAAGTTTACCAGGGGATTGGGTACCATTGCCTGAAAACTTCAACTAAGAAAAATATTGGAATGGACACGTTGAAGCGTTGGATGAAAAATAAAACCAATGTTTTTGCAGGTCATTCCGGTGTTGGAAAATCAACCTTGATCAATAAGATTGAACCATCTTTAAATTTGAAAACCCGTGAAATTTCAGACTACCATCAGACTGGAAAACACACGACAACGTTTTCAGAGATGTTTGAGTTAAGTTTTGGCGGATACATTATCGACACACCAGGAATTAAAGGCTTCGGAGTGCTTGAAATGAAAAAAGAAGAAATTTCACATTATTTTCCGGAAATGTTCAAGTTGCTCGAAAAATGTCAGTACTATAATTGCACCCATACTCATGAACCAGCATGTGAAGTCAAAAAATTTGTTCACGAAGGTGAAATTGCCGAGAGCCGCTATTTTTCGTACCTCGGATTACTGGAGATGGATGAAAGGTACCGAAATTGATCTAGATTGAATTTTCAAAATGGATTAAAAAATCCCCTCAAAAACCAATTTAAAAACCTATTTTTCAGCGATTTAATTTGAAATGATCGAATATTTTAACGGCTTTAGAATCGCCTATTTCTTTAGCAACTGTATCGTAGGGCTGTTTTTTTAAATTCTCAAGGCTTTTAAAGTTCCTTAAAAGTGCCTGAATGGTCTTCTCCCCGATTCCAGGAATTTCCTCCAACTCTGATTTGATAAAATTCTTCGAACGTAATTTTCGGTGAAAAGTGATCCCGAATCGGTGGGCTTCGTCCCGAGCTTGCTGAATCACTTTTAAACTTTCTGAATTTTTATCCAGGTAAAGTGGAACCGAATCACCAGGGAAGAAAATTTCCTCCAATTTTTTTGCAATGCCAACAATGGCAATTTTTCCACGCAGATTTAATTTTTCAAGTGCGCTTAATGCCATTCCCAACTGTCCTTTTCCGCCATCAATTATGATTAATTGTGGCAACTGCTGTTTTTCATCAACCTGTCGTTTGTAACGACGGAAAACAATCTCTTCCATCGACGCAAAATCGTTGGGCCCTTCAACTGTTTTGACATGATAATGGCGATATTCCTTTTTTGCCGGTTTGGCGTTTTTAAAAACCACGCAAGCTGCTACCGGATTTGTTCCTTGTAAATTAGAGTTATCGAAACATTCAATCCGCGTGGGTAATTCTTTCAATTGAAGATCCTTTCTCAGTGTATCTAAAATTCGATTGGTATGCTGCCTGGGTTTGGCCAACACCAATTGTTTCTCCTTTTCCAATCGAAAATATTTGGCATTTCGCTGCGATAAATCCAGCAACTTTTTCTTATCGCCCCGAACTGGTACATGAAATTTCACTTGCTTCAGTTCAAATTCCGGTTTGAAAGGAACAAGCAATTCTTTGGCGTTTGAGTAGATTTTCTGCCTGATATCGGTGATCGCATATTGCAACAAATCTTCTTTGGTCTCGTCCAATGCCTTTTTAATTTCCGTGGTGTAGGTCTGAACAATGGCGCCGTTAATCACTTTCAAATAGTTGACGAATGCAGACTTCTCCACCACATCAATTCCGAAAACATCCACATCCGTAATTGTTGCACTAACAACCGTCGAGCGATTCTGAAATTTTTCTAAAATTTGAAGTTTCTCTTTGATTTGGTTGGCTTCTTCAAACCTGAAATCCACAGCATATTTATGCATCAATTCGCGCAAATATCTAATCACCCCAGAAATATTTCCTTTTAAAATATCTTTAATTTCAGCAATGTATTGGTTGTAATCTTCTTCCTCTTGATGTCCCTCACAAGGTCCCAAACAATTTCCAATATGATACTCAAGGCAAACTTTAAGCTTGCCACTTTCAATATTTTCTTTGGACAAATTGTACTTGCATGTTCGGAGCTTGTACAATTTTCGAAACAAACCGAGCAGCGTCCGGACAGCAACAACCGATGTATATGGACCGAAATATTGTGAGCCATCGCGAATGACATTTCGGGTTTGAAACACCCGTGGAAATGGTTCGTTTTTGATGACAATCCATGGATAGGTTTTGTCATCCTTCAATTGAATATTGTACCTCGGTTGATATTTTTTGATGAGATTATTTTCCAGTAGCAGGGCATCTTGTTCGGTTTCTACAACCAAATATTTGATGTCAGCAATCGCACGAACCAACAAAGCCGTTTTCCGATTTTCATGATTTTTGGTGAAATAGGAAGAGACTCTTTTCTTCAGATTTTTCGCTTTTCCAACGTAAATAATTTTACCAGTCTGATCAAAATACTGGTATATTCCGGGTCGGTCTGGAAGCACCAAAACGATCTTTTTTAGCTCTTCGTGATTTTTATTTACGCTGGAATATTTCAAGCTGAAAAGGAATTTTTAGTACTCAACCAAGGTATGTGTTTCGTAATTTGACAAGGCTTTTTTCTTACCATTTTCGATGAATTTTAAATCGCAGATAAACGAAAAAAATACCTTTTTCACCTTCATTTTTTCAACCAAATTTAAAGCTGCCATAGCGGTTCCTCCGGTCGCCAAAAGATCATCATGAATCAAAACAACATCCTCTTCATTGAGGGCATCAAGATGCATTTCAATCGTGTCTGCTCCATATTCCAACTCGTAAGATTCCTCTACGGTTTGAGCTGGTAATTTGCCCTTTTTACGCACCGGAACAAAGCCGGCATTCAATAAATAAGCTACCGCTCCACCAACAATAAATCCGCGGGATTCCAGTGAAACAACTTTAGTAATTCCTTTATTTTTGAAATTTTCAGAGACCTGATCAACGACTTCTTTTAACCCATCCGGGTCTTTTAGGAGCGTTGTAATATCTTTAAAATTAATTCCTTTTGACGGGTAATCCGGAACTTCGCGGATGATTTCTTTTAAATTCATGGGTTTATTTTTAAAGGTTGTTCCACGTGGAACACTATCGTCCAAGCATCACCAAAAGCACATTAATATCTGATGGATTCACACCAGAAATACGGCTTGCCTGTCCGATCGTTTTTGGCTTTATTTTAGTCAATTTTTGTCGTGCTTCAGTAGAAATTGTATGAATACTACCGTAGTCGAACTTGTTTTCAATATTGATGTTTTCAAGCCGTTTAAATTTATCGGCTATCAATTTTTCCCGGTCAATATATCCTGAATATTTTATTAAAATTTCAGCAGATTCTACTATTTCTTCGTAACGATTTTTAGGAATTCTTTTGAGCATCGTCTGAAATGGAGTGACTACCTCCATGATATCAAAAATTGAAATTTGTGGGCGTGAAATAACATCTTTCAATTTCACTCCTTGTTTCAATGGAGATGTATTTCTTGCTTCCAAAAGTTCGTTAATATATTGTGGTTTGATTGAAAAATTCGACACAAATTTGATAATTTCATCACGATATTTTACCTTCTCTTCCAATAGGTCAAACCGTTCTTTTTTTACTAATCCAAGGGCATACCCTTTCGGTGTTAACCGAGCATCAGCATCGTCCTGCCGCAATAAAATCCGGTATTCAGCACGCGAAGTAAACATACGATAGGGTTCGTCTACGCCTTTTGTCACCAGATCATCAATTAATACACCAATGTATGCGTCATCTCTTCCAAGTGTAAATTCTTTTTCCCCATGCGATTTCAAATGCGCGTTAATACCAGCAACAATTCCCTGAGCAGCGGCTTCTTCATAGCCGGTTGTTCCGTTAATTTGGCCAGCAAAAAACAAGTCCTTAATGTACTTTGTCTCCAATGTATGGTACAACTGTGTTGGATCAAAATAATCGTATTCTATCGCATATCCTGGGCGATAAATCTTCGCGTTTTCTAAACCTGGAATCAACCGTAAGGCCTTGTACTGAACTTGCCACGGTAGGGACGATGAAAAACCATTTAAATAATACTCATGTGTGGTCTCGCCCTCTGGTTCCAGAAACAATTGATGTTGCATCTTCTCCGCGAAAGTCACCAACTTTGATTCAATACTCGGGCAATAACGAGGTCCCGTACTTTGAATTGTTCCATCATACATCGGGG